>JAGLOY010000064.1 GCA_023138735.1 Candidatus Aegiribacteria sp.
GGCGGACAGGAAACGTATGCGATATGGTGCTTTGACCAGGAGACTGAAACATTCCAGTTCTATGGTGTGCAGAGCCATGGGGAAATGGTGGACGTCTGGTAAATAGGTTTTGTCGGTAATCCTGTTTTTTCATTGACAGGTACTGCTTTTCCGGAGTATCTTTAATTTTGGAGGTTTGCCATTATGTCATATACGAAAGTAATCCTTTCTTTGCTTGCAGCTGTGCTTCTTGCAGCATCATGCAGTGATCCCACCGGGGCAATCATACCGGATGACCACAGCCTGGGCTGGGGCCAGGCTCTTGCCGATGCGGTTCGCGATAGTGAGTTCCCTGACGGGGTGCTTTTCATGGTCTCATGTATCGATGTGAATGATGAGGGGGATCCGGAAACCGCTATCCCATGGCAGTTCTATTACGCCGAAGTATCGGATTCTACAAGCGTTCTTATTGTGATGGTTCAGTATATCGGTACAACGAATCACATCTGGGAGGATTCAACATCTGTACCCCTGGGCTCCCTGCCTGACTATGCTTCTGCCGGTCCCTGGGTAAGTGCGGCAAGAGATTCATTGGGTTCGGCTTACAGCGACTGGGAGGAATACGCCCTGGTGGTTAAGGGTAACGAATACCCTGAATTTCCCGTGGTTCTGAATGTTGCTGTGCTGCAGTTCATGTCTCCGGACACCACCAGTCAACTCAGTGTAATACTTGATTCAGATAACGATAATGTACTGGGGATGATAGAGTACTGAATCAATTTAGACCGGAGCGGCCTCCAGCCGCGCGAAGGATCGTCTGGATCTCCTCGTCGAGAGCTCCGTCAATTGGGGTACGGCCCTGGTTGTCGACTGCATTAACCTCTGCGCCCAGCTCGAGAAACAATCGAACAAGTTCGGGGTTATTAAATGCAACTGCAAAGAAAAGAGGAGTTTCACCGTGTGCGTTTCTCCATTCCAGATCTTCACCGTTTTCAACGAGTATGCGAACCTGATCGGGCTGATTGACGATGATTGCCATTATGAGTGGAGGGACAGCCACCTCTGCTTGAGATGGGATATCACCTGATGCAGTGCGTCCACCGGCGGCGAGCAGGACATCAAAAGCATTCTGCGGCAGACCGATTTGCTCTATTGGGGTAATACCCGCTGCATTAACAGCGTTCACATCTGCTCCCGCGTTGATAAACAGTTCTACGATGTCGACCAGTCCCATGAGTGCTGCATAGAAGATGGGTGTCCCACCTGAATCGTCGCCAGCGTTCACGTCTGCTCCTTCGCTGATCAGCAGTTCAACGATGTCTGGCCTTGCCACGGATACTGCATGAAAAATAGGCGTCTGCCCCCATTGAGGGGTAGACTCGTTAATGTCCAGACCTTGATCGGTCAGCCAGAGGATCTGCTCCACGTCACCAGCGGCTATCGCTGGTTCCAGGTACGGATGCACGGTTGCATGGCTGACAAATTCAAGCTGGTTCAACGCGTATCCGAGCACCGAGAAGTTTGGAACGTGTGTCCCCCATTTGTTCCGCCTCTGATAGCTGTCGGATTCAAGACTGATCCCGAACACAACAAGCTTATCCCCCTCCGCATTTACAGCAAATGTAGGCATGTCGAGACCGTATGCCAGTGATGGAAGACTTTGCGGCGAGAAGATGATGTCCCGTCGTAATCCGTTTGCGGTCTGCACAATAGTCACACCACGCCCCCACGATTGCACGTAGAATGGACGAACGTAGTATCCGGATTGAAAGAGGTTCTCCTGCGCGCGAAGGGCTCCCTGCAGCGCAAGCTCCATACGATCGATTACGCCCTGACGACCCTGTGCCCGCTGAATTTCCCTGAAAGCAATACCGAGGTTCATGATTGATTGTGCCAGTTCCAGACCTGCCGTTAACTGACCGAAAGCCATGTCCATCTGCAGTGCAACAATCTCACTTTCGACAGCCATCTGCACATCCGACGCGCTTCCCCGTCCGGCTTCGTATCTGGCACGTGCGGTCTCAGTACGTCGCTGGGCAGTAGTAAGAAGTTGCGATGTACCGCTTGAGTTGGCGGAGGAGAGGCTCGGAGGCGGCATGAATGGTTCATCCGGACTTATCTGCCCCATCTCAACCATCGTTGCATACAATGAAGCAAAACGTCCATCAGCGGTGTAATTGATGAGCGCAAGGTTAGCTTCGTGGTGTTCATGATACCAGCGGAGGTTGCCGCTCGGGAGATCGAACGCCGCAATTCCTGAACGCTCACGGCTCACAAAGAGAACACCTTCCTCTGCTCGCAGTACGTCCGGCAGTCCCATGATCTCAGCAAAGGTAGGGCTTCCCGGCGCCATATCCGAAGGAAGCGGCCGGACAAAAGCGGTGCCTCCATCTGCTACTCTTACGCCGACCACAGTTGAATCGGTGGTACAAAGCAGAAGATCGTCGATGGTTGTAATTGGGCTCACGATCCGGCCGTCTATCTCGCGGGACCAGACCTGTTGCCCTGTCGTTGGATCGAGCAGGCTCAGCATGGATTGTTCGATACCTGAAAGACGCACGATATGCTCACTGCAGATGGCAACTGTCCGAATGGGCTCTGCGCCTGCTGTCACTGTCCAGCGTACCGCATCCGTTGTACGATCAAAATACACAATCGTTTCCGTATCCCAGGCCAGAATACCGTCTGTCAGAAATACTGATGAAGCTGATTCGGAAGCCAGAAGCGGGATATCAACCGTTCCTGTAACGCTTCCATCTGCGAGATCCAGTATGACCACAGAGTTGCCAACAAGGTAAGCCAATGAGTCAGCAACATCTATCGAGATATTGGTGGTTCCGGAGAATGCGTCAGTTGGTAAGCAGGTTTCGATTAATTTATCACCCGTGGCAAGATCAAGTATACGAACCTTGAAACTGGATCCATCTCTGAAGGCTAAAATAAGTTGATTCTGACCCGGTACACTTGCCACTCCGTAGGGTGTGTCGACCTTTTCATCCCAGACCTTTCTCCCTGACTCCTGATCCAGTGCGACAAGCCTTGCTGAGGATTGATCCGAGCCGAGGAGAACGATGAGTGGATCTACGATAAGCAGTGTATACGAACCTCCGGACAGATCGTCGCGATCGTGTTTCCATTTCACGTAACCTGCTGCGGTATCGATAAGGTAGATCGGGCCGAAATCAGGCGCGGAGTTCCTGTCTACTTCGACCACGCCGACCAGCAGAAGATCAGACGTGATGAATTCGAGAAGATCGGAAGCCTCACCATCAAGTGCGGCCTCCCACGATGTTGCAGGTTCGATACGGGTGAGCCACTCTGCAGTGTGAATAGTCTCGGGATAGGTTTGTTCACCGAATGGATCCTGAGCGTTGCCAACGTTGATCGACAGCATAACTATGACAAACAGTAAACGGGCGATAACTGACCGTGTTTTACAGATAGTTAACATGATATCTGATTATTCGGGAATGCCACAAAAGGACCAGGTTCTTGAATCCCTGTCTCCGTAGTCATCATTCTCAGGGGCGTAATGGAGGCCGCCCATTCCGTAGGTGACTTCGGCCCTGAACGATGTGATCCGCTGTCCACCGTGGAATGAACCCTCATAGAGGAACTCGATGTAGCCGATGAAGGGGATCTGTCTCTCAAAGAAACCAGGATCGTTCTCTACTATCCATCGAACCGCCGCATCCTCGTCGCTCTTCCAGGGGACATCCATCTCTGCGTAGTTCCCGAGCAGTTCCCGGTATTCAATCATTTCAATATAAGGGACGCTAATGGTTCCGCTGAAGGTTCGTTCTGAAGCCTGGTCTTCCGTGATGTTCTGAGTATCACCCTGCCCCAGTACCTGCCATGTCGACCAGTGAACGATATCCGGTGAATAACGCACGTAGACATCACCCTGGTAAGGTGTTGATACCTGGCCGCTGTTCAAAGTGATTTCTTCTATTTCCGGCTGGATGATCACTCGAACCGAGACCGCGCACGGTACTCGCCACGAAAGCCCCAGCGCCATGGGAGCTGTATGTATCCATCCATCGAGGAGGGATGCAGGTTCACCGTCCCATCCCAGGCCGTTTGTTGTGATTTTTAGTAAATCGGGATGTGACCAGGCTGCTTTGGCTGCGGCATCGGTGCTGTCCGTGAAATCGATATCCAGTTCCTTGAATTCGATGATCGATGCAAAAGCTGGTGAGATAAACAGATTGAGCAGGACTGTTAGTGCAATTGTATAGTAAGTTTTCATTTTCTTCCAGCCTTTGCAGTGAGAATTTATGAGATATGGAAACGGGTGGTTTTAACCTTTCCTTTCTCCAGTTCCAGCTTTCTCCAGCCACTGTGGTCGTTCAGGCCCTTCCAGATTCTTTCTGTGGTGTTGTACTGCCAGTCCTTATCCACCTGGTAGTAGAGCTGAAGATTACTTGTTTCAATGATATTGAGGATCTCGTTGTTGTGATACTTTGTTGTATCGAAATCGGTTATGGCTGTCTGTCCCATTTCCGAGTAGACTTCGTTCAAGTCAAGAAGCAGATCATGTATCTTTGAATCCATCTCAACAGCATTGAGTCCCACTGCCTGGGCTTCACGTATTATGATGGGATAGGAGTGGGAGGGATACCATGAGTTCAGGGCGTGGGATATCTTCTCGATTGCTGCCTCATCCTCTATATGAAAACTGAGGATATCTCTTGAGAGTTTCACGGAGAGGGAGTTGGACCTGTCCGCATCACCTATCACAAGCGGGTGAATGTGCTGGAACAGCGACTGGTAGGGGTTGCCGGTATGGGAATCCTTCTCGTCCCTCCAGAGTTTAATGACCCTGTTGAGGGCATCAAGACTTACACTGACCCTGTTGTTGTCTCTGTCTATGGGCGAGAGCTTATGGGTTATTGAAGTATCCACCGCGGTAAGGTAAGCCATCGGTCCCATTATTATCTTGTCCGCGCCGAGAGCTATCATGGTTGCCGCCGAAGCGCATTCCAGAGGGATGAGGGCGACAAGCTCCTCGCAATACCTCCGCAGAAGGCTGACTATTCTCAGGCTTGCCTGACCGTTGCCTCCGTTGGATTTGAGGAAGATGTAGAGTTTCTTCTTTGGTCCCGTTCGTTCCAGCATCTGGTAGAAACCCATTACATCGTTGCTGCAGACACTGCCATGGGGATTGTTCCAGTACGTTATCAGGTCTCCATCCAGCATACCGTCGATCTGTTTTATCAGCTTCTGCGTTCTGTCCCACAGCACCGGAGGCTGGTTCAGTACCGGGGCGTTTTCATCTGGTTGTGCTTTGCCGTTAGTCAAGTTAATTCCCTCCAAAGTGCTAAGGATATGATCAAGCGGCGGATCTTACTGCGGAAAGCCGTAATCCTCGGCAGTATCGAAATCCTGCTGGGCTCCCGTACTATCTCCATTATAGTCTCTGGCTATTGCTCTATAGTAATAGACCTGACCATTACCGTCACTCAGATATATGGACCTGTCCAGATCGGTTATTGCCGCATCGAAGTCTCCCAACAGTATCAGTATATAACCTCTGAAGAAGTGAATATCCGGATCATCCGGTCTTAACTGTATGGCAGTGTTGTAGTCCTGGACTGATGATTCGAGTTCACTCATCTCCGAGTAGATCCAGGCTCTTTTCAGGTAACCGTCGGTGAAATCCGGTGCCAGTTCGAGCGACATATTCATATCTGCTAAAGCATTGTCGTAATCTTCAAGATCCATATAAACTAAACTACGATCCTTATAAGTCAGATAGTCGTCCGGTGCGAGCTCAATGCTGGTACTGAGATCGTTCAGTGCCAGCTGGTTCTCTCCAGTCTGGTGGTAGAGAGATCCGCGGTAACTGTAGCCAAGTGAATAATCCGGACTGGACAGGATCGCACTATTGTAATCCGCAAGGGCTGCATCGTAATCACCAATCACGTATTGCTGAATCTGTCCTCTGTCGCAGTAGGCATCGGTATAGGTGGAGTTAAGCAGGATTGCAGCATCGTAGTCCTGAAGGGCGGTTTCGAAGTCAGCCTGCAGTTTATTCATCAGGCCCCTGTAGAAGTAGTGGTCGGCATTATTCGGGTTTAACTCGATCGCTGTGTTCATGTCGTTCAGCGCGGGGACCGAATTGTTCAGCATCCAGTTGGCCCTTCCACGTCCTGCATAGGCCAGGTCGCTTTCTGGATTGATCTGGATAGCCATGTTGAAGTCTTCCAGAGCACTGCCGTGTTCAAAGAGGTTCAGATACAGGAGCCCTCTATCTAAGTAAGCCCACCAGGCGGTTTCCGGTTCAAGTTCCAGTGCTCGGCTGTAGTCATTCAGAGCCTCTGTCGAATTTCCTGTATTGGCATAGGAATCACCCCTGAAATAATATGCGTTGGAGGAATTCGGGTAGATCTGGAGTGAAACCGTAAAATCATCGATAGCATTCTGATATTCACCTGAATCGCTCCAGGCCAGAGCACGATTGTAGTAGGCTACGGCGGAGTAGGGATTCAACTCGATGACAGTACTGAAATCACTTATTGCTTCATCCGTGTCACCGCTCTCGCTGTATAGAACACCTCTATCCATATAAGCTTGTGCAAATTCAAGGTTAAGTTCTATAGCCCTGGTGAAGTCCGCAAGAGCATCCACGAAGTTACCTGAATCGTAGTGTGCAGCTCCTCTGGAATAATATGCCTCGGCAAAATCCGGGTCCATTTCGATAGCCGATGATCCGTCAGCGATAGCGAGATCGTACTCGGCAAGGGCTTTATAGATGAGGCTTCTGTATGTGTAGGCTATGAGATCGGAATCCCCCAGTTCAATTGCTGTATTCAGATCCTCTAAAGCCGCCTCGTATTCTCTCAGACCCAGGAGAGTCCTGCCTCTCTGAATGAATGGATCGGCATCATCCTGAATGAACTCGATGACGTTATCGAAGTCAGCCAGAGCCAGCTCGAATTCGTTCAGGTTTTCAAGGTAGATACTACCTCTTCTGAAGTATGTAATATGATTGTCAGGCTGCAGTTCGATAACTTTTGTATAACCCTCTATTGCAAGGTCCATTTCACCAAGGTGATAATGGTACAGTATCGACCTGTTCAAGTTTGCATCTACAGAGGTTGAATCCAGCTCAATTGCTTTATTGAAATCGGCCAGGGATTGTTCAAGCTGAGAGGTGTTCAAATAGATCACTCCTCTATTCATGTAAGGCATGGCTTGATCAGGGTCGATCTCGATACTCGTATTCAGATTTTCCAGCGCACCCTGGAGATCCTCCTGGTAAAGAAGTACAACACCTTTTACCATGTAGGGAAGATAATTATCCGGGTCCAGCTCCAATGCCCTGTCAATATCCGTCATTGAAAGCTCCAGCTCATCGAACATTTCACAGTAGAGAAGACCTCTGTATGCATAGGCAGTGGAACGCTGCGGTCTCAGTTCGATGGCTATGTTGTAGTTCTCCAAAGCAGCCTCTGGGTTGTCCAGTAGAAGATGGTAGATCGCCGCCTTGTAAAGGTATGCGGAATAGCACTCCGAATTCAACTCCAGGGCTTTGTCGCATTCCTCCATAGCTTCTTCAGCTTTATCGAGATTTGCATAGATCGATCCTAAAGTGGAGTAAGACAGCTCCCAGTCCGGATCAAGTTCCAGACCGGTTTCAACCAGCTCAAGAGCCTCGTCTTTATCGCCTGAATCAAAGGCCAGCCAGGCCATGCCGATGTAGGTTCTTCCATAATCCGGATCCAGCTCCAGAGCTTTCTCGAAATCCTGGAGACTCAACTCATCGCTGTTTTCCCTGAAGTAAGCCCAGCCTCGACCGAACCAGGCTTCCGGAGATTCCGGATCCAGTTCTATAGCTTCTGAAAATGTAGATATTGCCGCCTCGGAGTTCCCGGAAAGAATTTCTTCAACACCCTGATTGAACAGAGCTTCTACTTCTGCGCTCATTCCAAGAGCTGCCGAAGTGCAAGAAAGAACCAATATGGTAAGTGACAGGTGAACGATAGAATTAAACATTTCCCCCCCTGATCTGTTGACACTAATCATGTTAGCTTTCACATCCCTGATTCAGCTCCCGGATTCATGATTAGATCATATTGTGACCCTATTTTATATCAGAAAGCAATGATACTGGATTATTTCTATTGTCGTCAATAAAGAATTTGTATGGTAACCGACTGGATTTCAGAATCAGAGTTTCTTTAGAATTGCGGTCTCCCGCTCTTCGATGATATTCAGTATCTCATCCTCATCCCGGGCCATGAGGAGATCGTCTATGAAATCCTTTGACCTCAGCATCCTGTTAAGTCTGGCCAGAATGTGCAGGTGCTCATTGGCTACTGGAAACACCATCAGGAAGAAAAGGGCGGTTAACCTTCCGGTCTTCTCACCGAATGGAAGCGGATGGGGAGGCCGGAAAAGCATCAGAAGGCTATGTTCAATATAGAGTTTCGACACATCCAGCGGGTGGGTGAGTGCCACGCCGCATCTGAGTGCTGTTGAAGTAGCCCTTTCACGCTGGATCAGCTGTTCCAGCAGGTCTTTCTCATCGTAAAGAGCCCCTGATCTGCAGGCTTCAGCAGCAACGGTTCGAAGCATACTGGAAGCTGTTCCCACTCGATGCGGCAGGATTATTCTGTTGAACAGCATTTCCGTTACGAGGAGGGCAGAGGGGTCTATTCCGGCAGTCTCAGCGTTGGATTGCTCCGCAGCGGCCAGCCTGTCCGCCGCCAGGCTGCCGAACTCCCTGGTGAGCCAGTCGATGATATCCACCCGCAGGTAGCACTTCCTGCCCTGGTATAGAACCGTTTTCAGGTCGGCCCTGCCGATTTCCCTCGATGCCTCCTTGAGGCTCATACCGAGACATCTGGCTGTGTCTGTAAGCGAGAGGTAATCCTCCATATCAACCCCCTTATAGCAGCTGGTATTATGTTGCAGGGAGAACTGCCGGGACAACAGGCGTGATATACTGTCAAAATCGGGGGTTCTGAGTACGTCAGAAAGTAGTTATCTTATTGCAGATGTAACTGAAATGGAAGTGGTAGATTCATGACTGCTGAAGACAGCATCTCCATCATCGGTATCGACTGCGCGACCCAACCCGCCAAGACCGGTCTTGTCTACGCCAGGTACGAGGACAAACGCATCAACCTGGTATCATATCTGAATGCCGGGTCCATAAGTGATTACAGTGTTCTGCCCGATCACAGGTGGTATCCTCTTGTCAAAAAATGCCAGGACTGGATCGGTGAAGAGGAAAATGTACTGTTCTGCATGGACTCACCTCTCGGGTGGCCCAATACAATGCGGGAGGTTCTGCCGGAGCACGAAGCCGGTGAGTTTATCGGGGCAGAAGCCAAGAACCTGTTCAACAGGTATACTGAACTTTTCATTGATGAAACCATTCATAAGAGACCCCTGGAAATTGGTGCCAACCTTATAGCCAGGACGGCGGTTGCAGCACTTGAGCTTCTGGCTTCCCTTCGGATGATGCTTCGAAGGGACCTCCCATTGCTTTGGGAACAGGGACCTCTGAAGGGCTCCGGTGCTATAGAGGTGTATCCTACGGCAACCATCATCGGCAGGATAGGCAGCGGAACCAAGCTGAATTTCAAGACCAAGGCGGATATTCTTCTGCCGATACTGGAGATGGATTTCGGGCTTGACTCAATCGATCTGCTGGCCAGCTCCGATAACCATATGCTGGACGCAGCATTGTGTGTGCTCGCAGGTGTTGATTTCATCGAGAAGAGGTGCCACGAACCCTCAGATCTCAGCGTAGCCAAAAAGGAAGGTTGGATCTGGTTCTCAAGCTGATCTCACTCTAATCTGGAGGAATTTTGAAGACACTCATTGTAGTAGTGCTCGTTGTATCCTGTGTAATTCATGCAGATGAGATCGACGATATCAGGGAGTACTACAACGAGGTTAAAGAACATCTTGATGACGAGTGCGTCCTCTACAGAACCACTGTATCCATCAATACAGAGGATGGAAGTTATCCGGCACTGGGTCACTATCAGGAAGAGATAACCTTCTACTGGGGGTGTGAAGCCGGTTACGAATGGCTTGTGCTGGTCGTCTGGTCGGGTGAGTTTGCAACCCATCGAGAATATGGTGAAGTGCTTTTCAGCGCACCTGAAGAACCCTGGGAAGGTGACACAGGAGAGCTGCTTTTCGAGTTCGTATCATCTTATAACAGTGATGGTATGCCAAGTGAATCAAGATGGTGGTATGCAGGAGGGGAGCTTCTGCAGAGTTCGGGGCAGACTGACTATCCTTCCGGAGTTATCGAGTTCACTCCCGATATTCCCGGTGAATACGATTACGCTCACAATCCCGCTGAGCTTCTGGAGATGTTCAACTCAATTCACAATTGATCTTCACTAGCTGCGGTTTTCTCTGCACAGTATCCTGAACGCCGGTCCGGTGCTGTATGATGATATTCTTCTTCCATTTATACTGATCGGATTGTATATAGCAGATACAATTATCTGACATGCTTCCGGACTCCATCGGAATAATCTGCCCTTCTGTTTGTACAATCAGCAAAAGAAACACGAACAGGAGGTTGAGATGAGTTCCATTTGCATAAAGGCTTCTGCCTTACTGCTGATTGCGGTGTTCTTTGCTGGATGCGGAGACAGTGATGAAGAATATGACTACCCCGGATCGATAAACGTCACAGGTTCCGGGACTGCCTATGCCGAGGCCGACGTTGCTTCCATAGTGTTTGGAGTGGACATTACCGAGAAGGATCCTGCGGATGCTGTGAACAATGCAGCTGAAATGATGGACGCAGCTTTCGCCGCAGCATCAGAATTTGGCGTTGAAGAGTCGGACATGATGACCACTTCATATAACATGTGGGTTGAAGATGAGTACGACTACATCACCTACGAGTATACCGGTGATACAATGTACCATCTTTCTCACTACGCTCAGGTGGACGTGAGGGATCTGGACAGTGTAGGCGAGGTATTGGCGGCTCTTGTTGGTGCCGGTTCGAACACCATTAGCGGTGTCACATTCTATGTGGAGGATAACGGTGCACTGAAGGATGAAGCCAGGAGCCTTGCAGTGGCAGATAGCAGAAGGATGGCTGAGCAACTTGCTTCTGAACTGGGTCTGGAACTTGGTGACGCAACATATGTCAGTGAGTGGATAGACTACTACCCGATGAACGCTGTTTCCACTGTCTGCGGTGACTTTGCTTCGGGAGTATCTGCGCCGTCGATTTCCCCCGGAGCGCAATCAGTTACACTAAGCGTACAGATCACATTCGAGATGAACTAGGATCCTATGGGGCGGGGGAAACCCCGCCCTGAAGGTGGATTCCCATAACTCGAAAGAACCGATCTGAACGAGCCTTTGCGGAACTTTATCGAAGGATCCAGTGCCAGAAATTCGCATTCATTTAAGTTCTCAGTACTGGCCGGTGAAGAGTTCTTCGTATCTCTCGATTCCGCCAATATCCTCGTTGTTGATCTCGATCGACAGCGGCAGATCGCTGTACGGTCCGTCGTATATCTCAAGCTTAAGGGTAGGGTGAGTACCTCTGAATGCTGCTCTCAGTACACATTCATCCCCGCTGCAGGTATAAATGAGTGCAACGTCCCTGGAAGCCCATTCCAGTTTGCAGTCGGGCACGAAGATGTAGAAAATTGAATTGGTGGCGTAGTATGCTGTCCAGAGAACGTAGGGATCGTGATTGCCTGCTGAATCCGAAATATCAAGTGTTACCCTTTCAACTTTTGCAATGGTTCTGTCCGGTCTGAAATATATCCTGTAGACGGATTTGTCCTGCACTCCGTATTGATGGAGCCTGTCTTCAGTTGTTATCCAGACCTGAGAGTTTTCGTTCGGTCCGGAACCTGTGTAAAGGTCGTTGAAGTAATCGTAGGGGAGAAGGTCCTGCGCCGAGTAATCCGGATAGCTGCCCAACTGCGGCCCGATGCTGGTAAATACGTCGTACCAGTCCGGTACGGTGGGAGTGTCTGTCCATGAGAAGACCTGGCTGTAGTATTCAACTTCCAGATCCGGGATTTCCGAATAGCAGCATCCCGCGATGGATTGCTCAAGACCTTCAGCGGATGCGAGGAAGAGATCTATGTTAGCCTGCTGCTCGTTCGTGAACTCGGTGGGGAACTCGGCTGCCGTGGTGAAGCTGGGGCTGGGAGAGTACCACTCCTGACTTTCGAAATACGCTGCCAGCCACTGCGTTGAAAATACGTACCCCTGCATCGCGAACAGCTCGTTGCGGAGGATTGTGAGTTCGAACCAGTTAAGAAGGCTTACTTCCTCCTGTGAGTAGGGCCGGTGCTCGTAAAGCTGAACATTCGATGCCTGTGCTGCCATGCAGACGGTCAGCAGGATCATGAGTGTTTTCATTGTTTACCTCCTTTACACATACTATCAACCTCCAAGATTGAACTGAAGACTGATGGTTATTGTGCCGGCTCCCTCAGGGGGCGTTGGAAGCTGCATATCCTCGAGTATGTCGGCAGCCTTCTCGGCGAGCTCATCACTACCGGTTTCGTTGAATATTATTTCCACATTATCTGCATTTCCATTACCATCAAAGGCAATATCGAATGAAATGATACCTTCGGGGAAATAACTCTGTATATCACTATCATTAAAGGCTCTGAGTATTTCCAGAAATTCGATTAACAGATATTCTTTTATCTCATGAAGAGAGACACTCAGTTGATAGCTGGTCAATCCAAGATCGGGATGGATATACACCATATTTACTCTTGGAGAGAGAGAAGACAGGCTTCGTCTTTCGAGAAGCATGCCTCTGCTGTCGGTTACAATTATCGTTGTTGATCCTACTGTACTAGGCTGCAGACCGGAAACTCCACCTGAAACAGGCATTGTGCCAACCATTCCACGGGGGACAACATTGATGGAACCAGCACCCTGAGGCGGTGTGCCTGATCCAAAGACTCCTTCGTATGAAACCCCATCAGGCATATTGACCGGAACCTGAACGGTTAGAGTATTACCTGTCGAGTCAGTCCTGACTTCCTCGCTCACCGCTACAAAGGATGTGTAGCTACTGAGTATCTGGTATTCCAGAGCAATTGCTGTTATTTCGGATACGATCGGGCCAGAATACTCGGATGTGAGCAGTTGTCGATTCAGATCATGGATTTTCTCTCTTGCCCAGAGAATTGCTATTGCTTCATTTGATTCTGAATCTTCAGGTAGAGTAATAGTTTCATTCTGGCTCCAACTGTTCATCGCAACTGATCCCATAAGTTTAATAGTCTCTGTGCCCGAGCCATCGTATTTACCCACGATAAAAAGCGGAGTTCCTGGATAGATATCCTGAATGTTTGAAGGATAGATATCGTAAACCTCTAAATTTCCCCAGTCTATTTCAAAGTTCATGATGTATGGATTGTTAATCTTGTTGTAAATAGCAGCTACAGACTCAGATGGATTATCATTCAACCCAACATAGAAGGCTTGTCCTCTTCCTTCTTCAGCCAGGCTCTCGATCAGGTACCTGTTCGGGCTTGATCCTACACCCACACTGAAAAGCCTGATATTTTCTCCCAGCGCGCTCTGGACTTCAGCAAGTATCTGGGTTTCATTTCCGATATATCCATCAGTCAGGAATAGAACGAATCGCAGTCTTTCAGGGTCTTCAGGGTAACCTATCGCAGCTTTGATGCCTTCAATCATATGCGTTCCACCGCCCCCGGACATAGCGTCGATATAGTTAAGACCGGTTAGAACGTTCTCATCAGTGTTGGGCATGGGTTCTGAAGACATGCTGCTTGCTGTCTCACTGAAGCGCATTATCTGGAATGTATCATAAGGATTCATTCCGGAGACGAATTGCCTTACAGTTTCCTTAGCTACTTCCATAGGTTGACCACTCATGGATCCTGAACAATCAACGACAAAGAACAGTTCTTTTGGCGTTATTCTCTCGACATCAACTTGATCCTCAGGTTGGACTATCAGCATGAAGTGATTACCAAGCTCATCAATGTGCGTTAGGACTGCTGTCTCTAATCTATCAGTTGCAGTAGTGTATCTGAGTACGAAGTCTCTGTTTGGGATCTCTGAGTGATTCTCAAGCATGATGTAAGCCAGGCCATCGCTATTAATATTCCATTTTATTTCATGATTTGGAGATTCCAAATTCTGGATCGCAAGGCCAGCATTAATATTAACTGTCAATTCAATATCGTAACCCGGTCTTGTTCCTTCCGGCACTACCGGAGGTGTAATGAGGTCCGCATCCGGCACGATGTCTGTCGGGGGAAACCACCCGCTTGTGCTGGGTCCGGTGGGAGTTCCTGGAATAAACCTGGGTCCAACTACCATTGGGAAGATTATTTCGTATTCTCCATCATCGTAATGAACAGGGGCAACATAACTTATTTCTATTGTGATACTGTCTCCAGGCAGGATGTTACCAACACTTTGAGTAAAAATATTCGGTCTTTCCTGTGAAAGCATGGATGCTGTTCGACCAGATTCGATTGCTTCATGATAAACCTGCTCGGCCTGTTCCCTCTCATAAATCATGCCCTTTATAAGCTTATCACCTATGTACATGTTCATGCTGCTCACAGCGCCATCCTGGGGGAGAGGGAAAGTATAGACAGCTTCTATCGGACCTTCGGCAGGATTACCATATACCTGCCTGACTGTAGCTCTCTGCATGCAGCCACTGACTGAAATTTCCACCTCCGTATGTTCAAGAGGAAGATCGAATACTATCCCATCTTCAGTGGAAGCCTGAAATCTGCCAGACCGAGGGTTATCATCAAATACCGGTTCAAAAGCCGCTTCAGGCAGATCATCCAGTGTAATTTCAGGTAAATCCTCAGGTTCCTCAACTACAGTTGCGGGGGTAGAATTTCGAGATCCGAAATCCATAGTAACAGTTTCTCCAGCTTTTACTTCAACACCTGTTGCTGTCAGGGAGCTAAGTCCAACCATGAATGCTGATACATCGTAGGTTCCCGGTTCAACGTCTGTTATTACGTACTCTCCGTTTCCATCTGTCATGGCCCCAAGCGATGTTCCAACAACCATGACAGTTGCTCCTGTCAGTGGATTCCCATAGATATCGAAAACTCCGCCTGCTATTGTGCCCGTACTCTGAGCTGAAGCGACTGATTGAATGAAGATTGACATGATTACTGCGAGGACGAACGATTTGCGCATGATACCCTCCCGGAACTGCAACAAGTTTAGTAACATCTGTGTTTTATTTACCGCATCTCTATTTTACTGAAGAATCGGTATTACCGCCAGATGAGATCAGCTGTTTACCCAGTTTGCCGTTTATTTAATCTGGAAATTACCTGAGGAGGTTTACGTTTGAAAAGATAAATACAGGTATCAGTATCCAGCAGGAAATCACTCAAGAGATGGCCTGAGCTGCTCATCAGGTTGTGAGCGTTAGTCCATAAAATCTTCACTGAATTGATCCAGACTCTCAATATCAATCCATACTGCCGCTGTAACCAAGCAGCCTGAAACCGCCGCCGGGGGAGAGGGTCAGCAATCCATCGTGTTCAAGATACCCCCCATCCACTTTGCTTTTTACCGCTACGGATAATCAGACCCATCAATAATGGATAATGCAATGGTTTGCTCTTGCTTTCACAGAATGAATAACATATCAATCAGGTACGCATTTTGTTCGGAAGATTCTCCGTACTGCATAATTCCGAGCAATCTGACCTTGTGAAGTCCGGATTGATGGTTTCGAATAATGAAATGGGGAAACAGATGAAATACATATGTATCCTTCTTTTTGTAGCGGCTGCTGTAACTTTTGCCGACTTACCGGTTTTCTCCAGCCCCTTTTTCGTTCAGGCGAATGGAGTTGATCTTGTAGTCAGCGCCAGCATTCCAGATCCATGTGTGATCGACTGGGATGGTGATGGTTTGAAGGATCTCGTGATTGGGCAGTTCTCCACTGGAAAGATCAGGTTCTATCCCAATTCCGGGACTAACGAGAATCCTGTATTCACTACTTTTACATTCATTCAGGCTGGTGGTGTTGATATCACAATGGCCTATGGTTGATGCACAGGTGCGACCAATCCACAGGTTGTGGATTACAATAACGATGGTTACCTTGATATTCTGGCAGGTGACAGAGATGGTGACACCTGGCTTTTCAATGGCAGCGCAAGTGGTTTGACCACAGGCATACACCTTTTCGCCAGCAGCGTACCGATCAATACAGGACAGAATTGCTCACCTCGCCTGGTGGACTGGGATGAAAACGGTTACCTGGATCTTCTGATTGGAGGCTACCCTGTCGGTGGTCTTTCAACCAGCGGTTTTCTGCATCTTTACATGAACGACAACACATCTGTTGATGAGCTCAATTTCACCACCTATACCGAGATCTCATTCTGGAATATGTGGAGAACTACGCATGAGTTCTACGATCTGGACGATGACGGTGACAAAGATCTCATTCTGGGCAATGAGGACGGACGGGTCTATTTTGCACCGAACACGGGTACTAATTCAGCTCCGGTCTATACCAGTTATTTTCCTCTCGAAGCTAATGGATCGATTATCGATGTGGGATCCAGAGCCCGTGAGACTATAAACGACTGGAACGAGGACGGAATTCCAGATCTTATCGTCTGCAATACCACAAACGACAAGGTTCAGGTTTTTCTGGGTGGTGAGCTCGGAATCGAAGAAGGTGAAGAAGGCCTCGAAGCGGTAACCTGTCTTCTGGCTGTTTCCGGGAGCCCAACCTCCGGCCTGTTCTCGATGGACGTGTATATGCAGAATGCTGGAGCTGTCTCGGTATCGGTCTTCGACAGCCAGGGCAGAATGGTAAACGATTACTCCTGGTCGCTGCCTGCAGGTATAAGCACTATGAACTGCGATATCAGCGCATTTCCATCCGGTCTTTACTTTGTTGCTGCAGATTTCGGTTATAAGGTTCTTACGGACAGGGTGGTGCTTATCCGATAGAATCTCATCACACCGAGCGTCTATTTGATTCAACTCCGCACAATCAGTAACTCGTTAACTGGAGCTGATAATCCTGGTTCTCTGTGCGATTGGGGAACATGAGGGCTTTGACGACTACTTTAGTAGGAAATATTATCTGCTGAAGAAAAATAATGTTCAACAATTGTAAGGAGGACAGAGATGAAAGTTCTGGCCGTTAACGGAAGTGCCCGGATAGAAGGAAATACAACCTCTTTAATCAAAATGGTCTTCGAAGAATTAAACAATGAAGGGATAGAAACCGAACTCGTCGAACTCTCCGGAAAGAATATCAGAAACTGTCTGGCCTGTTACAAGTGTTTTGAAAACAAAGACAGAGAATGTATTATCAAAAGCGATATGCTGAATGAAGTCATTGAGAAAATGGCAGCTGCCGATGCAATTATTCTTGGATCCCCGACTTATTTTGCTAATGTCAGCCCGGAAATTAAAGCTGTGATTGACCGTGCAGGTCTTGTAGGAATAGCTAACGATTTCCTTTTCGCCAGAAAGGTGGGTGCCGCCGTTGTGGCAGTTCGACGGGCGGGAAGTGTGAATGTCTTTGATGCGATCAACAAATTCTTCTTCATAAATCAGATGATTGTACCAGGATCCTGTTATTGGAACATGGGAATCGGTCTGCAGCCCGGGGATGTCAATAATGATGAAGAAGGCGTTAGAACCATGAGAATTCTGGGGCAGAATATGGCCTGGCTGCTGGATAAACTGAATTGATATAAGCCGATAAGCGGAGGTGATGAAATGGTGATGAACAAGCTTATCTGTTCGAAGTGCATGGCTGTTCATTTCGTTGAGGGTGAGACCGATGGGAGCTGCCCGACCTGTCATCTTGATGAACATCATGTCTACAACTTTCGCAACAGCGATGAATTTCTGGAGAAGGAAGTCCCAAGGGTACTGGAGGAGCGCCTGGACCTGGGTTTGCAAGGGCTTGCGGGCGGATTGAGCTTTGTGATAATCAGCACCGAACCGGACAGGCAGCGCGAAGCGGTTGCGGAGTTCCTGCGATACACCGATTTTATCTATTCCGACGGCTTCGAGGATGACAGCTTTCGGACATGTGTTCTGGAGGCTGCCGATTCCCCTGCGGTTCTTATCCGATCACGGAAGGCGGGGACGAATCCCTTCTCGAGCTTCAACACCGCTCCGAAAGCCGGGCATCTTCCAAATACACGCCTTGAGACGTTTGTCTTCTCCACGCCCGATCTTGGCAGGTATTCATCGATTCAAAGTTCAAGGGGTGTGCATTTCCAGGAGGAGTCCATTCTGGATACGGACAGTATGCTTTTTACACAGACAATCCCTTCGCATTTCCATGGCTGTTCCTTTGGTTTCGTCCAGTGGAAGGGTGAATCCGGGAACTTCAGGACACCGGGTTCTTCAGGCCTGGACTGGGAGTTTGAAAAACCTTCATCTGCACATCTGAACCGCATCTTCGAGCTTGATCATACAGCGACCAGGGTTCATGCGCAGCAACGTGATGAGGCGATAATCGAGTTCATGGAACTGACCAACTACAACTTCTCCCTGGCTATCTATGTGAAGGGTTTCAACTCCATCACAAGTGTTGCAAGGCTCTCGGAGAAGGACTTCGCGATGGTCTTTACATCGGGGATACTGCCTGACAACGGGCAGGAGGATGTGGGACCCACGGAGCAGTTCATCAGGAACTACGGCACAAGGGTGCACCATCTTGCATTCAGAACCGAGGAGATCGACTCAACTTACAAAGCGCTGATCAATGACGGGATGGAGTTCCTGCTGGAACTTGTAGGATCACCCGAAGAGGGTTTGCAGCAGACATTCTCTCTGGGATCCCCGAATACGCTCCTTGTGAACGAGTACATTCAGAGGTACGGCGGTTTCGACGGATTCTTCACAAGCGGTAATGTAACCCTGCTGACCGAATCTACGGGCAGACAGTAACCGTTTTCAAATGGCGGTATCTCGTATAAAGTGGAAGCATGAGACCTGGAACCCGGTCACCGGTTGCAATCCGGTTAGCGAGGGGTGTGAGCATTGCTACGCCAGGGGTATTGCCCTGAAACTTCAGGATATGAGCGTTGCAAAGTACAGGGACGGGTTCACAGTGACTGTGCATGAGGATGCGCTGGAAGAGCCCATCCACTGGAGGAAACCGCGGCTCGTTTTCATGACATCCATGGGAGACCTGTTCCATCATGCGGTGCAGGACGAGTTTATTTTACGCGTGTTCGATGTGATGCGCCGCTGTGACAGGCATGTTTTTCAACTTCTTACGAAAAGACCGGAACGTATGTCTGAACTCTCGGGGAGGATATCCTGGCCTTCAAATGTATGGGCGGGGACGACCGTGGAGAACAGGAAGGTTTACCAGCGTCTGGAGAGCCTTCGCAAGGTTGACGCGGTAGTCCGGTTCGTATCCTTCGAACCTCTGCTCTCGGATGTAAGCGATGCGGACCTTGCAGGTATCCACTGGGCTGCGGTTGGCGGGGAATCCGGGCCTGATGCCAGACCCATGAAAATAGAGTGGGCCCGAGCTCTGCGGGATAAGTGCATTGCCGAGGGTATTTCTTTCTACTTCAAGCAGTGGGGCGGGGCGCACCACTCCTCCGGGGGAAGAACACTGGATGGCAGGATATGGGACGAAATGCCGGAGCCTTCAGGTCAGCTTAGACTGGACGGTTTTTAGAGTTATTCAGTCCTGCACCAGAAGTATCTGGCGGCGGTTGAATCAGCTTCGATCGCGATGGCTGCCGTGAAATCGGGGATCGACTTAATGAAATCTCCCATTCTAGAATATGCTGCTCCACGGTTATAAATAGCATCAACATCCGATGAATCCGTCATTATTACAAAAGTGAAATCCTCGATAGTATGAGGAGTGTTGCCTATATCCTTAGGAAGCATTGCTCTATTGTAGTGTCGTTCCTGACCTCGTTATTTGCTTCATATTCTGGTTTCCTGCTTCTGCCAGTGCGGCAAACCTGCCATCATCCAGGGATACTGGCATGGCAGCAGGACCCACAATGTCCAGGATGGTTATTAACGTGTATAATCCAGATCATGAAAAAATCTGTTGGAATTATCCCGCTATCCGGATTCATGGGTGCTGGTCTTATAGCTGCAGGTGCTTTGATAGCAGCGGTTGCCTATCGGGGTAGTGCAGGTGAATCCTACTGTATTCTGAATCACTTCATCTCGGAGCTTGGAGATGTCGGTGTCTCCAGGCTGGCAGGAGTCTTTAATGTTTTTCTGATAGCAGGAGCCCTCTGTCTGACCGTATTTCTTGTTGGTCTTGCACGGCTTATCGGGGGGCGTATAATGTACCTGTTCCTGTTAACAGGACTTGTTACCGGTATCTCCGGGGCTCTTGTCGGTATTTTCCCGATGAATCATTTGAAACCTCATCTGATTGTGGCAATGCTGTTTTTCGACTCCGCCATGATAACAATAATATTGTTCTCCGTATGGGTAATACTGACGCGGCACAAGGTGCATCCCCGATGGCTTGCTCTTATGGGTTTGATGCCTGCAGCATGTTTATTCAGCTTTATTTTTCTCAGAAAACCAATTTCCGAACATGGGCCTCTGCTTGCAATTCCAGAGCATTTTACGCGACCTGATTTCTGGCCAACCGCTGCGATGGAATGGTCAGTGCTGATATCCATTCTGACCTGGGTTATCGTAGTTGCACTGACTATTCGGAAGGAAGTGCGCTGCAGAACATGAACCTGGAATCCCACCCGCGTACGGATTAATTCAGTATCAGCATCTTTGTCACAACCTGCATATTCCCCGAAGAATCTCGATCAGCCCTGTTCTCATTCATTAAGATCGAGGAAAGCCTTTACTTTCTCATTTTCAGGATCGATGCTGAGCGCTACCCTGAGGATTCCGATAGCAGTGTCTCTGTGTCCTTTTTTTATGTACGCAACGGCAAGTTTCAGGCGTGCTTCGGTGAGTCCAGGATTAATCTCGATAACCTTCTCGAGTTCCTTGATCGCATTGTCATATTCTTCCCGCCTGATGTATGCATTCCCTAGAAGTGTTCTGATATCCAGATAATCAGGAGCGATCTTCAGGGCTTTGTTGAACTCAAGCATTGCATTGTCTGTTTCCTCTATCTCAAGGTAGAGGATACCCAGCTCCTTGTGGGCATTTGCTATTTTTCCCTTCATACCCGCTGTAAGATGCCCTTCTACATTCTCGAGCTCTGCAGCCTTGTTGTACTCTGAGAGGACGCTGGTGTATTTGCCCATTTCACTGTACGTAATTGAAAGGTTGAGATGCGCTTCGATATAATCCGGATTCAGTTCCAGCGCCTTCACGAAGGCATCAACCGCCATTCTGTAGGAGCCCTGCATACAGTACACTATTCCGAGCTGATTGTGTATGTCGGAATACTCAGGCGCTTCTTCGCATGCTTCCAGGAGGAGTTCGATGGAGTCATCGAATCGTTCCTGATCTATCAACACCTTACTTCTTCTGATAATACCATCCATATCAGGATCCATGATACCTCCAGCTTCAGCAGCCATATGCATTTATCCGTCCAAATCAATAATACATGATTCAGATCATTCAGGTCAACATCATTACCGGCAAACGTGCGCAGGCAGCCCTGCTGCAGAAAGCACATTCCAGTGAAGCCGGATCGCTCAAAAGCTCATCCAGTTGTTTCGAGGTTAATCAATCAGATGAAAGAAAATCCTGTCAAGTACATAGTGCATGATCTTTCCTGTACTTGACAAGTTGATGCTTCTATTCAAATCTTCCTGAACCTATGACTTATAATTCCTTGAAATGCTAGAAAGCTTTTTATGAGACCCGTATTCAGGCTACTGAGCGATGAGCTTATCGAAAGGTGGACGCGGTAGTCCGGTTCGTATCCTTCGAACCTCTGCTCTCGGATGTAAGCGATGCGGACCTTGCAGGTATCCACTGGGCTGCGGTTGGCGGGGAATCCGGGCCTGATGCCAGACCCATGAAAATAGAGTGGGGCGGGGCGCACCACTCCTCCGGGGGAAGAACACTGGATGGCAGGATATGGGACGAAATGCCGGAACCTTCTGGGCAGCTGCGGCATGAAGGTTTCTAGCGTTATACTCATTCTGGAAGTTCTATCATCTATTCCGACTGCCCGATACCCATTACGAGCAATCTAGAACACCGTCTTGATCTCTCCCCAGGTGGAGAAGTCCAGACCGCTTTCCGGGAATCCCTCGACGATTACGAGGAGTCCCTGGGGGTACCCGCCGTTGAGGACCGGTTCCCAGCCCGAACCGGTGTTCCATATGGCGTTGCCGGTCTCCATCATGCCCATCTCGACCACCGGGGGAGCCCAGGGACCGTAGAGGAGGCTGCCGTTGAGCATGAAGGTCACCCAGTATGTGCCCTCGTCCAGCACCAGGGAGGAGTCGGTACTCACGAGGCCGGTCACGGCCATTATGCCCCTGTTGGAGTTGCTTCCGGACTCGGACTCCCTCACGCGGTAGATGCCGCTCCAATCCGCGCTGTCGAAGACGTTTGTGACCAGGTCACCGTAGAGGAGGGTACCCGCCTCGGGGGTGCCCTCCCAGATCTGAAAGTATATCTCGTTGATGGTTGGGGTCGTGCCGGCACCTTCCTGGAAGGCACCAACCGTGATCGCCGTGACCCCCCACAGCTCGCCTGCGGGGACCTGGAAGTCGTCCGCGCACACGTAGCTGCTGGTGAACATGCAGCCCCATCCCAGGATGTTGCCCCAGGTCTCGAGGATCGACTCGTCGGCCCCTCCGACCCCCGTTCCGGGGCTGTTGGACCAGGGGCCCGTGCTGAACAGGGAGTCATCAGCGAGAGGTCCGCCGACCGGCATGCCGCTGCCGTGTCCCCCGGTTCCGATCATCTCGTGGACGGTGCCCCCGGCTCCGAGACCCACGAGTAGACTCAACAATAGAACGGTAAATTTCATTTCCAGCCTCCTGTTTCCGGCCCTTCCGGGAATTGGATATATATGGAATACAACTATATATCCGACCCGATATCATCCAATTTTGCTACCCGAAACTGACCATACTACCCGAACTCCGCAGCTGTCAATGAAGAAACCCTCTGATCACTGCCGGTATCCATTGGGCAGCTCAGTTTAATCTGAAACCCGTTACCTTTGTCGTTGGATTGATCTGTTCTATCCTGTTAATCATCTGATTTAAAATGTCTTCTGGAAAATACATAACTGGTATTCCTGTTTTTGAACCATTCAACCAACTTCAGAACACCGATATAATTCAGCACGATACCTAGAATGATGCCTGCTATCCATACCAGCGGTGTTGCTGAACCGCTGCGGATGACGAGGTAGAAAAAACAGACCGAGATGGGTAAAAACAGAATAACGGAAGTCAACATTCCCGGATTGTACAGCGTTCTTCCTTTAATGTTGAAAATGAATGTGTGCCCTATGAAGTTCCCTGATGAAACCATCATGGTCGCTATGCCCAGCCAGATGGCATTTCCAGCAAAAATCGCAGCCAGTGAATAGAACAGCCAGCCTGTTGTAAGGTTGACTATTAGAGCAGAATTGCTGTTTAGGGGAAACCTGTCCGGCTGTGTACTTGAAAACATGACCGAGTTCAGCATTTCCGGAAAGTAACCGGGGAAGCGGTATTCTTCAAACTGATGCAGAAACAGGGCAATAAGATTGATGCAGAGCAGCAGTTGTATTCCGCTTACATTACTGATTAGCAGAAACACGCCGATAATTATAGCGGCGATAAACCCTATATCGAACCAGTGATTTCTAAGAAATCTCATCTTCCTCCTATTCTGCATATCTATTCAATTATAACTATTTCCGATTATGTCGGTGCCTGAAATGATGATGTCGATTTGATCCGGGAATCACTCTTTACTTGACATGCTGATGCTTCATCTCTACTTTCCTTAATCTCTGGTATTTGATCATTTTCAAATGTGAGGAGCTTTTATGAGGCCGGTATTCAGGTTGCTGAGCGATGAGCTTATCGAAAGGATTATTTCACAAGCGCGTGACATTCTGTGTGATCTTGGCATGGAAATCCATAATGACGGTGTTCTCTCAATGCTGTCGGATCATGGTGCTTCGGTTGATTCGGAGAAAATGCATGTGTATTTCACCGCTGACATTATAGATAAAGCTCTTGAAACAGCGCCGGATTCAGTTAAGCTTTTTGATGTAATGGGCAGGCAGACACACGATCTGACCGATCATAACGTTTACTTTACACCTGGTTCCGCGGCGATCAATATCCTTGATCCGCTTAGCGGTGAGATCAGAAAGCCATTAACTGCCGATTACGTGGAGTACGCAAAGCTTGTAAGCAGGCTGGATAACATCGCTTCGCAGAGCACCGCGTTCATACCTTCGGATGTTCACGAGAAGATATCGGACAGCTACAGGCTGTTCCTCAGCCTCCTGTACTGCGAAAAGCCTGTGGTTACGGGCGCTTTTACGATTGATGCATTCAACGTGATGAAGGATCTGCAGCTGGCCGTTCGCGGGAGTGCAGATGCGCTAAAGGAGAAACCTCTTACGATTTTCTCCTGCTGCCCGACAGCTCCTCTTAAGTGGAGCGACGTAACCTCTCAGAATCTGGTCGATTGCGCGAAGCATTTCATACCTGTTGAGTATATCTCGATGCCGCTTTCCGGTTTCATGGCTCCGGTAACCCTGGTCGGAAGCCTCGTGCAGCATACGGCTGAGACACTGAGCGGTGTTGTGCTGAGCCAGCTGACGCAGCCGGGTACTCCGATCATATACGGCGGTTCACCTGCAGCATTCGATATAAGGTTCGAGACTACACCCATGGGAGCAGTGGAAACGCAGATGATGGACTGCGCCTACAATGAGATAGGCAAGTATCTGAACCTTCCCACTCAGGCTTACATTGCCCTGAGCGACGCGAAGAAGCTGGACGCGCAGGCAGGGCTGGAAACCTCGATGGGCGCGACTCTTGCCGCTCTGGCCGGGATAAACAACATCTCCGGTCCGGGAATGCTGGATTTTGAAAGCTGCCAGAGCCTTGAAAAGCTGGTGGTTGATAACGAGATATGCGGTATGACCCTGAGGCTTGCACGGGGTATCGAACCGAAAGAGGATTTCCCTGCAATACCGATCTTCGAGGAACTTCTGCGGGAGAAACACCTTCTGATCGCGAACCATACAAGGAAGCACCTGAGGGATGAGCATTATTTCCCGGGCAGGGTCATCGACCGCGCGAACAGCTCCAGGTGGGAGGAGGAGGGAAGCCTAACCATAGGAGATCGGGCAAAAAGTGAGATCGCAAGGCTGCAAGGAGAGTACGAACCCTCAGGATTGTCCGGTGATATTCTGGCGGAGATGACCAGGCTGATGAGGGCGGAAGCGGCAAGGTTCGGGATGGCTAGGCTCCCGCACGAGGATCTATGAGATCGGTAGTTGATTTCGCTCCGGAAGATGTAATTCTCGACCGCGCTGCAATACTGGGCAGCCAGGGCATTCCAGAAGAAGCTGAATTGACTGAGAATTTCGAACGGATATACGGAGAAGCGATAGAGCTTTTCAAGGAACTTACTGAGCCTGCAGGGATCATATGCGGAATATCGATCTCAGGTTTCGAGGAAGTGTTCCGGGGAGAAGGGCTGAACGAACCGTCGAATCCTGTAGAGGATATTTACAGGAAAAGCGGTTACCTCTCACTGTTCGCTGTTACGCTCGGAGCCGTTCTCAGCGAGAAGGTTACGGAACTCTTCGATAGTGGAGATTATGCATCCGGATATATGCTCGATTCTGTCTCCTCTTACGCCGCGGACAAACTCTCGGATCTTGCCGCACGGAACCTGCAGTTGGAATTGACCGCGAAGGAACCGGCAGAATCCCAATGGAGGGTCCTCAGCTACAGCCCGGGGTACTGCGGATGGAACATGAGCGGGCAGAAGAAACTTTTTGAAGTTCTTCGTCCGCAGGAGATAGGTATAACATTGAATGAGAGTTATCTCATGAGCCCGATTAAGTCCGTATCCGGTGTGCTTATCGCCGGATCCGGGAAAATTCATGAATTTGTGAGTTCGTACCATTTCTGCGACACATGCAGAACTAAATCATGTATCGAGAGGATGCGGAATCTGTAATTTGGTCATTCACTGACACGGCAGGGGATAAATATGGAACTACTGGAACAGATATCTTTCAATCTGCAGAATGGTCTTGATGATGTGGTTGCCGCTCTTACAAAAGATGCTATTGAGAAACGGATACCTCCTGGGGAAATACTGAGCGATGGTCTTATCGCGGGTATGAGTATTGTCGGAGAGAAATTCAAGAATCATGATATTTTTCTTCCCGATGTCCTGCTTGCAGCAAGGGCGATGAACGGTGCCATGGAAATGTTGAAGCCGCTTCTTATCAAGGAGGGGATTCCGATCCGAGGCAAGGTTGTAATAGGTTCTGTAAAAGATGATCTGCACGATATCGGGAAGAACCTGGTCGCGATTCTCATCAAAGGCGCGGGTTTCGAGGTTATCGACCTTGGAAACGATGTTCCGGCGGAGAAATTCATCAGCGCAGCCAAAGAAGAGAACGCGCACGTTATCGGAATGTCCGCTCTTCTCACCACAACCATGCCTGTCATGAAAAAAGTAGTTGACCTGGCAAAGGATGAAGGGCTGTACGGTAAGATCAGGATCATCGTGGGCGGAGCGCCGGTCTCGAAAGAGTACGCGCTTGAAATAGGTGCTGACGCATACAGTTACGATGGCGCAAATGCCGTTGAAACGGTCGAATCGTTTTTCCCTGTGAACAATTGATGAACGGTTTTCTTGAACGCCTCCGCAATGGATCAATACTGGTTGCGGACGGAGCCATGGGAACGATGCTGTTCGAACGGGGACTTAAAAGCGGTGAATGCCCTGAAGCGATTAACCTCACAAGGCCTTCTGTACTTGAGGAAATCGCCCGGCTCTACCTCGATGCCGGAGCCGACATTATCCAGACTAATACTTTTGGCGGATCCCCCCTGAAACTTGCCTCTTACTCACTTGAGGAAAAAGCACTTCTAATAAACAGAAATGCCGTTCTGGCAGTGAAGCGAGCTGTTTCGGGCAGGGCGTACGTGTCCGGATCGTGCGGACCCTGCGGGAAAATTCTTAAACCCTACGGAGACACCGATCCTGAGGATATCCTCGAGAGTTTTGAAATTCAGATGCAGGCTTTTTTCGAATCGGGGTGCGATATTATCTGCATCGAGACGATGATGGATTTAAGTGAAATGCTTCTGGCTCTCCGGGCCGCCAAAGAAAGGGCACCGGGAATTCCGGTCATGGCGACCATGACTTTTGACGCAACTCCAAAGGGATTTTTCACGATCATGGGCGATACGATCGAGAAAGCGGCCCATTCGCTCGAAGAGGCCGGAGCGGATGTTATTGGCTCCAACTGCGGGAATGGAATCGAAGACATGATAAGGATCGCAGAAGAGTTCAGAAAGCGAACAACTCTTCCTCTCATAATCCAGTCTAATGCTGGGCTTCCTATAATCGAAAACGGTAGACTTACCTATCCGGAATCACCTGAGTTCATGGCTTCGATGGCGAAGAAGCTGGTCGATTCGGGTGTGTCGATAATTGGAGGCTGCTGCGGAACAGGCCCTGCGCATATCAGGGCTATAAAGAACGCGATCTCGCCAGCGGGACCTCAATGATCAGAGTACTATTTCAGGGACATTGGGACAGAAAAGGTATCGATTATCTCAGGGAAAACCTGGATCCCTCTGTACAGATTCTTACCGAAGAAAACGGGATGGATGATATTGAGATACTGATCTCCGGCAGACCGGACGAAGCTCTCCTCGCAAGAATTCCCGGCATCAAGGTCCTTATCATTCCATGGGCGGGGCTGCCTGAATCAACCGGTGATCTGTTGAAGAAGTATCCTGCAGTACATGTACATAATATTCATCATAACGCTGCTTCAGCATCGGAGATGGCTGTTGCGCTAATGATGGCTGCCGCAAGGCTGCTTATTCCGGCTGATAGATCACTCCGAAACAATGACTGGAGCTGGAGATACAATCAGGATAGAGCTGTCCTTATTGAAAGGAGCAGAGTTCTGATCCTTGGGTACGGTCATGTCGGCAGCCGTGCGGGAGCGGTGTGCAGGGCCATGGGTGCGAAAATTACCGGAATACAGCGCATACCATCGGCACCTTTCTCGGAAGAAGGTATACCTCTATTCTCCTCTGAGCGGCTTTCCGAACTTCTTGTAAAGACGGATATACTGATAGTAGCACTTCCGCTTACTTCCGATACAAAGGGCATCATCGGAAAACATGAACTTGATCTGCTTCATGACAGGTCGATTGTGGTGAATGTAGGCAGAGGGCAGCTCATCGATGAGGAATCTCTTTACTATCATCTTCGCAATAACCTGATCGGAGCAGCCGGAATTGATGTCTGGTACAATTACCCGTCAGGTAAGGAGACGGTATCTGATACCTCGCCCTCAGAATATCCTTTCGGAACACTGGATAACATTGTGATGTCACCGCATATGGGAGGCGCATTCAACCATGAGGAACTCGAGAGACAGCGTATGATTCATCTTGCGGAGTTCCTGAACCTGTATGCCGCCGGTGAACCTTTGCCGAACAGAATAGATCTTGAACAGGGTTATTGATCTGATATTGTAAGCCGTATCTTCCACGGATACAAAGGAGGCCATCATTAAGCCATCACTGGTCAGACTTCTCATTATCGTAGCGATCATGGCCTGTGCCGGGGCAGTCTTCTCATCAGTGATGCCCGATTATCTGAAGAACCATATCGGCATTGAAGGTGATGTTAGAGGGGCGCTTGAAATCCCGCGTGAGCTTCCTGGATTTCTGCTGGTGTTCATTACGGGGATTCTTGTTTCCATGCGGAGGCATAATGCGTTCGGAGGCGTATTCCTTATTGGAATAGCGGCTTTTATCGGACTGGCCTTCCTTGTGAAAACTCTCCCGATGTTTATCATTTTCATGGTTCTGTGGTCGACAGCGGCCCACGCGTTCATGCCTCTTCGAGATGCCGTGGCTATAGATCTTGCCGGAGTAGACAGGAGAGGCTGGATCCTGGGGCGAATCGGTGCATTCAGATCCGGAGGCCTGATAATCGGTGCAGCCGCTGTATGGCTGCTGATGGAGCAGCTGAAAGCGGATTTCAGAATAATCTGGATATTTGCGGCCGGGATCATGCTTCTCGGAGCGATATTCTCATTCACTCTTCCCGAGAGGAAAGAGAAGAACAGGTCTGTAAAAAAAGTGAAGCGGTTCCTGTATCGAAAGGAATACAGGCTCTACTATCTGCTGTGTATGCTTTTCGGTGCGAGAAAACAGATATTCCTGACTTTCGCTCCGTGGATGCTGGTAAGCTTATTCGCTCAGACCGCGCCTGATCTTGCAGTTGTAATGGGTATCAGCGCGATTCTGGGTCTGTTCATTAAACCATGGTTCGGCAATATGATAGACAGATTCGGTGAGAGAACGATACTGATGGTCGATGCCGTTCTTATCGTGCTGTTGTGTACAGGGTATGCTGTAGTGCCAAACCTGTTTGGGCCCGGAATCGCACTGCTTCTTCTGTATTCTTTCTTTATTATGGATGAGCTTCTGTTCAGCCTGGCGATGGCCAGAACCACGTATCTATCGAGTATTGTTCATGACAAGAATGATATGATCCCGACTATGGGACTGGGGGGAACACTCGATCATGCCGTCTCGATGATAGTTCCGCTGATAGGCGGAATCCTCTGGGTAACGATCGCGCCATGGGCCGTGTTCACGTTCGCAGGGCTTGTTGCCATCGTAACATTTTTCGTTGTTCGCCGCATACCCCGAAAGCTCGAGATGGGTCATCAAACAGCTCACTGATTTACTCAGGGTTTGCTATATTTCTCATAGTCTTGATATATTCCCTTATGCGACAGTCGCAAGTTCGATCAACGCCGATACTCAATCGGCATCAAGGAAGGAGGTAGTAATGGTTCAGCGTAACAATAACCGGCAGGGGTGTCGGGCTTACTAGCCGCCTTCTTTCATAAATTCTACATCATAGCAGGTAAGGCAGGAAGACCGCGTAGCGTCTGAGACGCGCTGTATCCAGAGTGGGTGCCTCTGCCGGTTTTTTCATGAGTTTATATTTATACAAGTGTATTATTTGGAGGTTATATGAATCCTGTAATTGTCTATCGTGATTATCGCGATTCCGATGCGGATGGAATTGTCCGCATGTGGAACTCCAGCCTTTCCGGCTGGCCGCCCGGGTTCTTCGGGGCGTCCGAGATTACCGCTGCCAGCGTAGCGCGGGAGGAAAAAAGCTCTGGAAGGCTATTTACAGTGGTTGCGCTTTCAGAAGATGATGTTGTGGGTTTCTGCAGAACCAGCCCTTACGGGGGAGAGCCCAGTGCTTCCTATGTAGACATCATAAATGTTGTTCCAGGGATGCATGGAAAGGGAATAGGGAAAGCCCTGCTGCTGGATGCGGTATCCAGATCTGCTGCTTTAAACTTGAAGCGAATCGATCTGCATACGTGGCCTGCCAACATGAAAGCCGTGCCACTATACAAAAAGACCGGGTTCTTCTGGGTACCGGAGACGATGGTGTACATGCAGAACTACATGCCTTCTCTGCTGGGAATGAAGGAGTTCCTTGAATTTCTGGAGGGGGAGGACTGGTACAGGTGCTTTGAGAGGGCGCTTCTCGTAGAGCAGGATGAGGAGAAGACCAAATCCGGAAGGGAGATCTTCACGTACGATTTCCGCAGGAATGATAAAAAGTTCACAGCGGAGTTCGATAAGAGCGGGAGGGTGTTGTCACGGATGGAGTACCCCGGTTTCAGCGCCGGATTGACCGTAGATTCCGGCAGGGAATACTTCGTAGGGAGATCATACAAGGTAACTCTTTCCGGTTCAGGATACGATGCGGAAAATATCAGCGTGAATTGCGGCAGCTCCATCGAGCAGATTGAGACCGCGTCCGAAACCACTATGGTTACACCGCTGCCGGTGAGGATCGCAAAAACGCCCTACGAACCGGCAGACTGCATCAAAGTAAGTATTGAAAGTCCGAAGCTTGAACTGGGTCTTGGTGTGAACGGGGTCCCAGAGGTTGCTCTGTATTCTCCTCCTGTGATGTTCCTGCCGCCTGGGGCCCGGGAACTGGAGTTGGATTTGAAGGCACTTGCGAAGTTGTCCTCCGTGTCGCTCCGATACGCCGTTGATGGGGGGGAATTCTGTGAAAAACAGATATCCCTGACATCGGGAATCTACCAGAGCTGCATCGTACCGCTGCTGCAAATGGAACAGGGTATTCATACCCTTTCGGTGCGGCTGGGCGAAGCGGGTTACCTGGAAACCATGATATTTGTTGTGGGCGTGCATTCCGGTGAGCCGGTTGTGCTGGACACACGGAAAGCTGCAGTGATAGTCGGCAGCGATGTCGCTTTGAGTGTAGCCCGAAAGGGCGCCTCCACAACTATATGGAGCCGATCTGAAGGCAATCGCCCGAGGAAACTGGCCCGGTTCTTCATCGATGCAGGACCGCCTGTGGTGTGGAACTCGGACCTGCCGAAGCAGACGTACAGCCTGGAACTGGACAAAGGCAAGGTAACGGCGAGGACATCCTGGCCCTCGAGGCAGGGAATGACTCACTGGGTGCAGGTGAGGCTGGACCCCTCCGGGTACGCTCAGACCATCGCAGGTGTGGAAAACGGTTCCGATGTGGTTCAGAGGGTACTTTTTCGCGGCAGCGGCACTTTCAGCGACGAGTTCATGCCCAAAAGCGACATGATACCGCTTGCAGACGGCCTTATGGTTGAGCCAAGGATATTCAACCAGGTGCCGGACTGGGGAGAGGATCTTACCAGCTCCGTATCCGGGTTGACTGCACCATGGACTGGTGTGACCGGATCGGGAATATCGATCATGAACTACTTCCCGGAATGGACCGAGCTGGAGTACGACATGGCGGGCACACCCGAAGTTGATGTCGCTCCTGGAGAAACTCTGACATCACCACCTTTCCGAGTGCTTTTCGCCGAAGGTGGTGTAGAGAATCTTATGATCAGGGCTTCCGCTCTGGGATGGAATACAGGTGACTGGAAGAAGAGAACCTCTTTCTTCCTGCACAACCTCGATTCGGTAATGGTGTCAGGTATCGAAGTATCTCTGAGCCATCCCCTCCATGGAGAGCGGGAAGCCCGGATTGATGCCGGTTCAAAGGAGATCTGTTCCGGAAAAGTACGTCAGGGTGTTTCCGTGTCGGGCAAACTGCCTGGTGAGGAAGTCGTTAACGTGAGCATGTCGCTTGCGAAGCGGTCAATGGTTATGCCTGTGTTTCTGGTGGGAGCTGCAAAGGTGGTTGATGCCGGTCTCGATGATTCCGGTTGTCTCTTCCTGTCCAACGACACGGTACGGGCTCTCATAGATCCTTCCGCATGCGGCCATGTGTACTCACTTGCGCGGAATGGAGGAGTGGAGTATCTGCTGTCCTCGCACCCGGAACCCTCCGAGTTCTGCTGGGATAAGCCCTGGTTCGGAGGAATACATCCTCGGATCATGGACAACAGGGAGAATCCCTATCTCCTGCAGAACGAAAAGCCGGAGATAGAGGAGTACACCAGAATCTCAGGCGGTCTGACCGAAAAAGGATGGCGTATGACCTGGCTTATAGATCACAAGAAGTACGGTTCGCTGAAGCTGGACTGGAGTGTCGGGCTGCTGCCTTCGGTTCCGGTGCTGAACACCACTCTGGAATACGCTGCTATATCAGGCACCAATATGAGTGGAGAACTTGATATCAGGGGATTCATTCAGCCAGGAGGGTCCGTTGACGACGGAGTCCTTACATGCGAGAGCTTCCCCGGCCTTATCCAGGGTCGCGAACATGCGGGAACCTGGGCCGAGATGGGTAAATGGGCTCGAGTTAGCCGGGAGAAGTGCTTCGTTGAGGCTTACTCCGGCGGGGATGGTGTTTTCTTCTGTGAGGATTTCAGCAAAGAAGGCTGCCACTTCTCTGTGTTCAGTGATCATGGCCGGAAGAGAACATTCCGAATGACATGGATATTCGGGGCCACGGAAGCAGATGAGGCCCTGGCCGCGGTTTACAGGGCTCACCGAAAGTAACCGATGGGGACGGGATTTTGTTGTTCCGTGCCCCTTTGGGTTATCCCCTGTTTCGGGTCCTGCATCTGTGAATTGCTTCCTTCTTGTTTGCAGCTTGCCTGCTTATAGTTGTCATTGAATATTAATAGATGAATATCAATGAATGGAGAGAATGATGAAAAATGCTGCAATAACTGTATTTATGGTGTTAATGTGTGCCGCTGTGGTAAGCGGTTACTCCGGGGCAACTTTCAGAGAAATCCTTCCCGGTGGAACGGTTGACCTGGAGTACGAAGGTACAGAGTCGTTTGAATTGAGCGCCTCGATAGACATTCACACCGGCAACGATTCTTCAGGTGTGATCTGGCATTACAGTGTTGTATCAGGTCTTACTCAGAAGATTGTCCCTATCGGTTACAATGCCGGTTATGTATTCAACGGAGGATGGTACGGCGGCGGCAAGATGTTCGAAGGTATTGCAGGGAACGGGGTCCCGATCTGGGAAATCGCGGAACCGGCTACCGGAACCAACGAATACTGGACAAACTGGGGAACCGGGACAGCTGCAGCAGAGAGCAGCGACATCTTCTATTCAATTATCAGATACTCTATCTACAACGATAACGGAACTCCTGGGGTTCCGGGTGATGACTGGCTGGTTTCGGACAACAACTGCCTGATAAGCTGCTACGATAATTCATCGGCCACACCGCTCTGGACCTATACCGGTACGGACAGCATCGATGCCGGCTCGGTGGATAATCCCGGCAGGTTCATGTGTTCCGATGATGGAACTGTTCTGGCAGTCGGCTGCCGCATAGATGGTTTTATGTCGGTGGTTTTCTTCAGCAACAGCAGCAGTGTGCCGATATCGGTATACGAAGACCCATCGGTCACGAATATGCCCAGACAGATCAGGCTTACGGAAGACGGTTCGAAGTGCATCTTCCGCACGTCCGTGCTGTACAGAGTGGATACAGCCACCGGGGTTCTTGAGGATTCCTATAATCTGGGTGCTTCAACAGACTGTTTCGGCGTATCCTCCGATGGTTCCGTAGTGGCTTACGGATTTACTTCAATACGTGTTGCAGTATGGGATGGGTCGGCATACAATTTCGAATGGGCCAGATCTATTAGCGGTTATTATGCAGGCGGCGCTGCGGTTGCGGATGATAATGCCACCATATATTTCGGATGTTACAAGAGTAACTACCTGACAAATCGCATAACCCGGCACGATATCTCCAGCTCGGACCCGCTCTGGACCTACGATTACCCAACAGGTGGAGGAAGTTTCCAGGATGTAGTTGAGTGGATGGAATGTTCTGAGGATGGAAGATGGGTAGTGATTGGTTCATGGGGATGCCAGACGGGCGGGGGACCGGAAGTCTGCGTTATGGATGACCTGTACCCTTCATCACCTGCCTATACAATAGACACGCCCGGATCCATTTTTCATGTGGATATCACACCGGACGGCAACTACATATCCGCATCAGGCAAGCATGTGCACGCCAATCAGATGGGGTCAGGCGCCGATGTTTACTTTGCCGAGATCGATCAGACCGGAATAGAAGGGGGATCACAGCAATTGTTTACAATCCCTGTTGTCAACCGGGTTTATCCTAACCCTGCCTGTGGATCCGTTGCCTTCAGTTTTGTTATTCCGGATCAGGGACAGGTTTCGCTGGACATCTTCGATATCAGCGGCCACAGAGTCATGAACTTATTCGAGGGTGTATTGGTTCCCGGTGAGCACGATATTGCTGCGGAGATCGACCTTGGCAACGGCTTGTACTTCTACAGATTGTCGGCCGGGGGAGGTTCAGCTGCAGGTAAGCTGATTATCAGCAGATAGTTCCGGAACAAGCTGAAATATTGTAGATGTGATTCATGGAGGGTGACCATATGAAAACGGTAGTGATTACGGTTCTTCTTACCTTTGTATCCCTCCTATGGGGGCAGATCGAATATCAGCCGATAACCGGTGTATTACTCGAACATTGGAATACAGCATATTCAACTTTCCTGCCGCAGGTGCATTATTTTGATTCCGATGAGCTGCCTGGAGATATCTACGAACTTCGCATTACAGGTATTGAAGTTGAGCGGGATTCATTGGATATCTATTTACTGGGAATGATTCCCAAAACAGATATTCCTCTGCTTCTGGCAACTGGTGGATACAGAGGAGATCACAACTTCACAAAATCCTACGCGGGTTATGTAGAAGAAGAAGATGAAATTCGTCTCTCTTTTCAGATGCCGGGCAGCGCGAGATGGTGCAGCGGCTGTTACAGATGGAACATTGAGGATGAATCGCTTGAGTTCCTCCGTTATTATTCAAGAGATCCCTCTCTGGAGGCGATGGAGAGAGTAGACAGCCTTCTGGCAGTTGGGAGTATCTCTGAAGCGATTCGTGAACTGAACGGAATGTTCTATCCGGGAAATTATTACAGTTCCGATGAAATGATCTCCCGTTTACTGGTAAGTATCAACAGAACTGCTCTTGAACAGCACCACGCAGGAAACAATCAGGCTGCTGTGGATCTGTTCCTTGATCTTGCCGATTTTTTTCATACTACGGATGAATGGTTCCAGGCTTTTGATGACAGCCTTGATTACGTCGAAAGTAATTACTCTCAATACATGGATTTAAGTGATTGTGTAATGATCATGAATAATTACGCGTTCTACCTTGAGCAGATCGATGATCCTGGCAAATCCCTTATCGTTCTGCGGAAAGTTCTGGACCTGGATCCGTCACGAATGGTTGCCCATCTGAATATTGCGGATGTTCTGTGGGATCTTGGTGAAAATGACGAGGCGGAAGAGCATTACATCATCTATCAGGAAATGATGATCGAGAGTGAACTGACTCATCAGATTCCTCTTCGAGTGCGTGAGAGAACATCAGAGTAGTCTCAGACCGGCTGTTTTCTGTACCTCTACCTGATGACCGTTACACTTCTGGTGGACAGTTCGTCACCCTCCACTATGCAGAGGAAGTACATTCCCGAAGCAAGTTCAGAAACATTCCAGTTAACTGACTGGCAATCGCCGGGAATTCCGGAAAAGAGAGTTTGCACAATCCTGCCGGAAAGGTCGAGAACAACGAGTTCAGCGTGATTGGAACCTTCGATAATCAAAGTAGTGGATGACCTGACGGGATTCTCTGCAAGAATGCAGGATGTGTTTTCAGGAGTATCGCCGACAGAGCCGCCTGTGATACCCGTCTGGATCAGCCAGGGGTCATATTCGACGAATCTGCTCACTTCATCACCGCTGCCCGGACCTATACCTCCTGGACCGCTTGGATCACCCCACCAGTTCAGTGTGGCATCGAATGAGAACCAATCAATCGAGCTTCTGATGCCGAATCCATCGTTATCCGTGAAATTGCAGTAGTGAACGGAAGCGCCCCTGGAATAGGGTCCTTTGGCGCTTCCGCACCCGATACCGTCCCTGGTGTTATTCGCAAAAGTTGAACTGTCAGCATTCAAAGTGCCGTAATAAACATGTAATCCATCACCAATGTTACTAAGAATATCACACTTTGTTATAGTAAGAAGGCCTCCCTGAAGCGTGATCCCCGCACCCCATAGAGAAGTGTTGCCAGCTATCAGGTTTTCATGGAGTATCGTGCCCGATGCGTTAAGATGATATATACCACCGCCGAACCAGCCGGATTGATTATCGATGATCTGATTACCGATGATGAGTGTATTTCTTGTGCAGGTTATACCGCCGCCGTAGTCAACGCTGAAGTTGTCATGGATGATATTGTTTGAAACAACAGGCATACCAGTGCCGCCACCGGTAATACAGATCCCTCCTCCGCTTGTGAGATCCTTTATTCCATGCAGCAAAGGATTGCCAGCACTGTTGTATCGGATGGTATTTTCATCTATGACAACGCGGGAACTGGTGCAATAGAGTCCGCCCCCGGCGTTAAGCGCAAAGCAGTCTTCAATGATGTTGCCGGTTATAAGGGGAGAGGATACACTGCATCGGATACCGCCGCCCTGTTCGGCTGCCCCGTTCCTGATGGTGAAACCGCTTATAACCGTTGATGTATCCACAACCGGGGAGAGGAGAGTGATAACGGTTCCTGAGCTGTCCCCGTCGATTATTGTCTCGTTCGGCCCCTGCTCGGAAATAAGTGCGAGATCCGCTACATCCGGCCAGATGATGTTTTCCAGGTAGGTTCCCGGAGCAACCAGGATGGTATCCCCGGATTGCGCGCTGTCCAGGGCTTCCTGTATGGTGCTGCAGTCACCTGGAACTTCGATAATTCCGGCAGCAGGGGAGCCGCATACGATCAGAATGGTCAACTGCAAGAAATGACGCATATACACTGGACCCTCCGTTTCATACTGATTATGTATGTAATATACGAACTGCTACTTATACATTCATTCGATTGAACAGACAGTTATTTTCTCTCACTTGCTTTGATAGTTGGGTACTACTATAGTAGACTGGTCATATAAGTGTAAAGGTATTAACATCTGTTAGTTGATTGTTCATTAACTCAGAAAGGAGGTGTCTGTGGGAAAACTGACTCTTATAGTTCTACTGTCCCTTGCTGCCGTTGCTATGGCAGCTAACAGGGTGGTGCTTTTCGAGGAGTTCACACAGACCGGTTGAAGCAGCTGTGCAAGCAGCGCGGGCGCTGTTAAGAGTATGGTCAACGGGTATCTCACCAATGATGAGATTGCCCCAATGATCATTTTTGCGAACGGTCCAGCCGGGAATGCCTTTAATTCCGGCAGAGATGCTTTATACAATTGGGGTTACACCCCTACGTTCCAGACGGATGGAATCCTTCAGAGAATCGGGTGGTCCCAGTCGATAGTTCAGGGCCACATCGACACCAGACTGGCAGTTCCAAGCTATCTGGATATCTCAGTAGATATCTTTGGCAATGCCAGCGGAGGAATCGCCGTATACACTCTCATTGCGGAACAGGACCTCGGAGTCAGTCCTCTCAAGCTCTATTCCGCTATCGTCGAGAGCGGTGACATTGCCTCCAGCGCGTACGGCTACTATGCCGGCCAGGTAATGGCATGGGAACCGAGAGCATGGCCTGCAGGAGCCACGGGTACATCGATTAGCTTCACAGGTCCTTATCCCGAAACTATCATCATCGAGAAGCCCTATACACTCGATCCCTCGCAGCACTCATTCGATATGCTCGATGTCGTATCGTTTGTACAGCTAACAACCGGTAACCACGAAGTGATGAACGCTCATTTCATGGATCTTCCGGACACCGATCCTTCCGGTATTCACGAAGGTTCTACCGAAGCTGTGAATTCGATAAGTATCGGCATCAGCAATAACCCGAGTAACGGTTCTTTCAACATCAATACAATTGTACCGTCCGGAGTTACCGGAACCATCGCGATCTATGATCTTTACGGAAGGATCGCAAGAGAGTTCGAAGCTGGCGGAATCACACCGGTCGTACTCGAAGAGACGGGTGTTTATTTCATTCATCTGCTCACGAGTACAGGTGAAACTGTTATAGAGAAGTGCACGGTTATTCGCTGAACGAAGTTTCCATCCCCTCCCTCAGTGAACGGGCCGCTCTCTCCTCGGGCGGCCCGTTCCGCAGACTTGACATCCTTAAAAGACCAGTCTAATAGTACTGCATGAAAGGAGGCAGAATGAGTCAGGAAGTCGCACAGAGAATACTGGAAAAAGGTGCCCAGCTGGTGCGGGAGAATGGTTTTAACAATACAGGTCTGAACGACATACTGAAAGCTGCCAGGATCCCAAAAGGTTCCTTCTATTACTACTTCAAAAGCAAAGAGGATTTCGGGTTGAGAATGATCGAACACCTGCACAGCGGGATAAGCAGGTCATTCTACCAGTACCTCGCTGAGGAGTCGGACACACCGCCGCTTGAATTACTCAGGTCATTCTTTGCTGGATTCAGAAAAGCATTCATGTCTGATGAGCAGAAATGCGGGTGCCCCATAGGCAACATCTCCCAGGAGATGGCTGCGACGAACCCGCGGTTTCGCGAGAAGCTGAATGCTGTCTTCTCCGACATCATGAAACCTGTATCGCTATGCCTTGACCGGGCTGTCGAGCTGGGCGACCTGGATCCCTCAATAGATACGGCCGAGATGGCGGAATTCATCATCAACAGCTGGCAGGGGGCACTCATCTACCTCAAGGTCGCAGATTGCGAGAGACCTCTTGTTCTTTTCGAGAAGTTCGTGTTCGAGAATCTGCTTCCCTTTTACGTTTCAGAGAAGGAGTAAGAAAATGCTGAACAAAGTTCTCTTTCTAACGCTGCTGTTAAGCTGCATCTTCGTTCTCCCCGCTGCAGCCGATCAGGTTACCCTCGAACCGGACCAGGACGCATTTGTCTGCGACTGTGTTCCCGGCGTGACCAACCCTATGCTTGGAAATGAGTACCTTGCACAGGGCAGGTATTCCGCCTGTTACAACAGAACTTTCATAATGTGGGACCTCAGTTCCATACCTGCCGGATCAACTATCGATGACGCCGAGTTCCGGATCTACTGCTGTCAGTTCTACGGGGCGCCTTCGGGGCAGATGGTGTACTATCGCGTATTGGAGGCATGGAGCGAAACAACCGTTACCTACCTCAACATGCCGGCGTTCACTACGGATGGGGCTGTATTCCTTTCCAGCTGGCCGACGGGCGGATCGTGGCATACGATCGATGTTACAGATTTCGTTGCAGGATGGTTCACCGGTACCGACAATTACGGTCTTTACTGTCACAGCACCGGCAGCACGTCAACCAGCGATTGTGCCTACTACTCCTCCAGGGTCAGCAGTCCGGGTTACCGGCCCAGACTTGTCGTGACCTACACGCCGCCATCGGCTTTCGAACAGTCGACCTGGGGCGGCCTGAAAACCCTGGGGAATAACGACTCCGAATCGGACGAGTGCACGTGCGAGTGCTTCATGGAACTCCCACCACCGTGCCCCGCGACGGAGGAGACTGAAATCACAGAAACAGATACTGAGGATGACGCAAAGTCGATTAGTAAATAACCATAGTCCATCATCACTTCAAATATGATTGACACGATTGCGGCACCAACTGTATTGCTTCTTCGGAAAATCTGCACTATCTGACACATGAAATGACACCAGGTATTATCGATTCAAGAGTGAATTGCGGCTGTACTGGAGATATGGGGTAATATTCAAGGGAGGTTGTCATATGAAACGTATTAATACCGTTTTGTCAGGTTCTTGTTTTATTGTGCTTTTAATCCTGCTGGTTCCATTGCAGGATTCTGCGGCAGAGTCCGTTGTTCTTGCAAACAACGTATCTGAATTCACAGTGCTCAATGATACGGAAGTTCTCTACTGCGACAGCGATGTCAACTTTTTCATTGTGAGCACTCAGCCTCCTTACGAAACACGATCCTGGGATCCCGGTTGGGATCCCACTGACAGCGGATGGGAATACGCAGGGACACTGAGGTATCTGTTTGCGAGTCCTGACGGAGAGTGGGTCTGTTTCGCAAGGTTCGTACTGATCCCTGAAAATGTACTGCTGCCCGATGAATATGTTCATTCACCGTATGCAGTTGTGATTGCTCCGGTGCATGGAACAACAGCCTGGCTTGCCGCACTTGCCCAGGAGGTCGGTGGAGGTCCTAATTTCGACTTTACTATGGATTCGATGAATTTGTACGGACAGCCATTTGTATCATCTGAGACCACCCTGGAGGGATATCTTGCCGATTGCCGTGGAGATCCTGATAGGGAAATCGTTGAAGCTTTCTCCGTCATTAACCTCCTGAGCGGTGAGCGGACCGGAGGTGGTCTCCCTCTGAATGATGGATTCCTGGCCTGCCCCTATTCAGACCTTGTAGCTGTGAATGACTACTCCCTCGAGATGATCGTGGATATGTCTCTGGAAAAGATAGTATTGCGTAACAACTCAGGTCAGTATCGCTTTGAAGTGGAGAAGTGGGTTTCAGAAGATGCCATCCTGCTGGATGATGATGGAGAACAGTGTCTGCTTTACGCCGATGGAACCGTTGTTTTTAATCCCGGTGAGAATAATATCACTGTATACTGCTGTATGCCGGACGGGAAGTACGTATTCTCGACAGATGGCGGAAGTACAATGCTGTACGGCAGCATCGACTGGGAGAGTTTTTCACCCGATAGTGCCGTCCCAATGTCGGTAATCGGAGACAACCTTTCTACATGGGATAAGATACTTCCGATGGCGGACGGAAGTGGAATAGTATTTTTCAGCCACCAGTTGAACGGGCTTCTTTTCCACCCCTGCCCATAATGTGAGGGATTGAATATGAGAGCATCCGAATTTGGATACGTTGTAGCATCGATCGTAATACTGTGTGCCGGCTGTGTAACCGGCAGCGGCACGGAAGGGTCACCTTCTGAAGACTACAGGAATGGGATGCGGGATCTTGTAGAGGATCTCAGCTCATGGTCGAAGAGTATTTCTCCTTCCTTTATGATCATTCCTCAGAACGGTCAGGAACTGATAACCGAAAACGGAGAACCTGACGGCTCTGTGGATATTTCCTACACCGGCGCTGTTGACGGTTTTGGCAGGGAGGATCTCTTCTACGGCTATCAGAGCGACGATACGGCTACTCCTGCGGATGAGACATCATGGATGGTATCTTTTCTTGATCTCGGGATGAATTACGGAAAAACGATACTTGTCACCGATTACTGTCATACTCCCTGGAAGATGGACAGTTCATACGTCTGGAACCGGAATGCCGGTTACGTATCGTTCGCTGCCGATCACAGGGCGCTGGACAATATCCCGGATTATCCAGCGAATCCATGGAGCGTTCATCAGGATGACGTAATAGAACTGGCCGATGCGAAGAACTTCCTTTACCTTATAAATCCGGATCAGTACAGCAGCTGTGATGACTTCATCAATGCGCTTGCAGCAACGGATTACGACCTGCTGATAATAGACTTATTCTGGAACAGCCAGCAATTAACCTCCAGCGATATAAGCCAGCTCCAGAGCAAACAGGGAGGCGGGGAGCGCCTCGTAATCGCCTATATGAGTATCGGTGAGGCTGAGGATTACAGGTATTACTGGCAGCCCGGCTGGAGCAGTGATCCCCCCGGCTGGCTCCACGGTGAGAACCCTGAATGGGAAGGAAATTACCTTATTGAATACTGGGATCCTCAGTGGCAGGCCATTATTTTCGGTTCTGATGATTCTTACCTTGACAGAATCCTGAACTGCGGTTTTGACGGTGTTTACCTGGATAAGATCGATTCGTTTGAAACCTGGGAGGAAGGGTAGAAGAATCTGTACGCCCATATTGCCGAGAATATCCCGATAAATGCGCCGAACAGAACGTCACTGGGATAATGATCCGTAACCAGGACTCTGCTCAGGCCGACAAGCACGGCAAAGGAGATGAAAACAGCCGTCAGATGCCGAAATCGCAGTGACAGAGCAGTTAGAATCGAGAAAACCCTGAGAGTATGTCCAGAGGGCGTGGAATTGAATGCCCATTCCGATGAAAGAAAACTAAACCCGTAAAGATTGTCCTTGAAAAACATAACCGGCCTGTGACGGGCAAGAAGGTACTTCAGTCCCTCTCCGACAACGATGGCTATCGCGCAGCTGATGCAGAGATACAGCAGGAATTTGATCCAGGGCTTTCGTGTATCCGAATTCAGGGCAACGATCAGCAGGAAACTCAGAGCAAGCCCCAGCCTTATGACAGATCCATCGCCAAAATAGGAGAAGAACGTTCCAAGTTCGGATAACCATGTATGCGAACAATTGTTCAGAATCCAGATATCCACCGATCTGTCCACAAACAGAAAAAGGAGAATGTAAACAACCAGAGTTCCAGCTGCGTATATGAGAGTCTTTCTGCGAAGATCGTTCATGCACACCCTCCAGATTCAGTTTCATCCCATTTTCCTGCGTTAATATTATTGTACCGATCGCATTCTGCAAGAAGTTACAACTGGAATGCCGGGCTTGCCTCGATCTCCGTAGATATGTACATCGAACTTACTGCGGCTGGTTCGATCCTGGAGAAAGGAAATGTCTTGCATAGGAATAACGGGGACGTACCGTGGGTACGCCCCAGGTTCTGTTTTTCAGGGCAGCAGCAGAAGGTTTGTTACGCTGCTTGCCGAACCTGCAAGCCCCCGCGCGAAGTAGATTCCCGGCGCAGCAGGATTGCCGTCTTCCAGACAGCCGTTCCAGGTCACCATTGCACTGCTCTCGCTGTTCTCCTCGGCGCTGAGCCTGCGAACCAGGCGTCCATTTATGTCGAAGATATCAACAGCCGGAGCGCCTGAAATCCCGCTCCAGTTAAGTTGCAGAGTCACAGCAGAAGTAAACGGATTCGGTGTTGCCTGAATGCTCAGCGTTTGCGCCGCAGGGGTTTCAAGCTCAATCCCCTGGCTGTCACCGGCGCTGAAAATGTAATCCATACTTCCAGTGCTGGATACACTTGCGACAACGAGAATGACCTGATCATCAGGATCGGCGAGCCCTGTTATCTCGAGGGTGCCTGCCTGTGTAGTTTCATTCAGCACCATGCGCAGGACTTCGGTCGTATCGTTATCGTACAGTGCAAGACCCCACACAGCGAAGTTGTTAGTGTCATTGCCATCAAAAGACAGCTGCAGGTTTTGAAAGCCCGAAAAAGTCTGAAAGCGGTAGTAGTCGGTTGCCCAGTGTTTTACTGTTCTGGAAACATTCGAGACTGGATAGGTCGAATAGGTACCCATTACGTTGAATGGGGGCAGGTCATCGCCGATGTAGCCGTAGCGGCCATCCTCCAGACTTATGTCATCCAGGAAGTTTGCCACTGTCCAGTCTGCGAAGACGTCTGCTACATCCTCCGTATAACCGAAATCATCCAGCACCTGCTCGTACCCGGCGATCGAGTTTCCAGCTTCGTGTACTGCCGCGTATATGCTGGGATGGCCGCCGTACTGTTCGAAGAAATAGAGCGTCCAGAGGTAGGTCTGGATGTAATCGGACCAATTACCGTCCCAGATTGTCAGATCGTTGTCCGGGGCGCTGTTGAACCCTGAAATATTGTCCGGATTTCCGTAGAACCACATGGCCAGCTCCGCGAGCCCCTCGTCCACCCAGGACTCCTCGTTATCATCGTACTTCCAGTGGATCATGTGTTCGAATTCATGGGCGGCTACCGCAAGCATATAATCGCCGCTCGGACCCCCTGAACTAGTGGGATTGAGGTAGAGAACTTCGCATTCGTTACTGTGATATGGAGGGAAGGCTCCATCCGGATATTCATCGAACCAGAAGAAGAACCCATCTGCAGCTATTCCGAACTCGAACCACATCAAATAGATACGTATGTCATCATCGAGTTCATCGGGCGGTTCCCCGAACGCGATGCTGTCTATTTCGTAGATTCCCTGAGTCGGGTAGGGTCCGATGCTGCTGTTCTCCCATCGCTCAAGTATCGCGTCAACATCGCTCTGGAAAATTGAGATTCCCCACTCCAGATCTCTGACCACTACGTATCCGCGATCGCTCTTTCCACGAACTGTACAGACATGCTGCTCGAAATGCGGTGGCATTGGGTCAAAAACCCACAGCCACCAGATCCAGGAATCGCCCACCTGGGGATTAACGGGGGGTTCTGTGGGAAGGTCATGCTCGGGCAGGTAGACATCTGGGCCGACCTCATGAGGCAAAGGCACGGGTACATCGCGCAGATACTGTGGAGCGAAATCGGTGTCCTCAGCGGACAGAGTACCCTCTAAGCCAGGGAATATTCCGAATCCAGTGAGCAGCAGTACTGCGATTGTGATGCCGAAAGGAAACTGATGCAACTTATACAACATATCATTCCTCCTGAAAAATCAATTCACATAATTCAACTTATTGAACATACCATTATCAGGTAACACCTGACAGTGAGAAATTGTTTCCTCAGAGATATACAATGCCTGTATGGATGTCTCTTCGCTTCCCTTTATTACACTTCTTCTGCTTGAGAGGGTGCAGTTGAGCTGGTTTCCCGGCTGGGTGCCGGAAGCACAGTTAGCAGTTGCATTAAGAGCAAATCCGAATGTGGAGTGGTACATGCGGCACAGATGTCCCGAGCTGAATGAATGGCTGGATAACTTGATGATAAAAGAGGGAGAAGGTCAGCCTCCGAGCCTCGGGGAAATCCGTCAGGCGGAGATAGACATCATGAAGTCTATTAACGATCTGATAGTATACGTCATGTCCCCGGAAGTTTACGATTCTCAACCTTTTTTGAAGTGGAACCCTGATGAACTGACCTCCCTTGTTGATTTTTCGGACAGGAGGGTGGTTGATATCGGCAGCGGTACAGGAAAGATTGCATTGATCGTCGCAGCGAAAGCGAAAGTGGTCTACGCAGTGGAACCGGTCGACAACCTGCGGCTATATCTGAAGGAGAAGGCTGTTGAGCTGGGATTGAAAAACATCTTTGTACTGGATGGTCTTATTACGGATATACCTTTTGAGGATGAATTCGCAGATGTTTCGATTGGTGGTTATGTCTTCGGTGATGATCCGGAAGAAGAATTGCAGGAGATGTTGCGAATAACAAAACCGGGTGGTATGGTGATACTGTGTCCCGGGAATGATGACCAGAACAATGAAAGACATGATTTTCTTGTTAACAATGGATTTGAATGGTCGACATTTGAGGAACCCGGAGTGAGACTCGTACGCAAATACTGGAAGAAAATACATTTAAGGAGTCAGTTATGAAAAAGTCGATTATTGTGTCCGGTTTTCTACTTTTCAGCGTATTGCTGATGGCTTGCAGCGTCACAGATCCACTGACCCTTCTGAGGTGCCAGTTCAGGATAGAGAATACTGAGGATTTCCTCCTGACCGGAATTCAGCTTGACAGCCTTGAAAATCTTTCCGTTTTCCAGATTGCAGAAGTTGCCGCAATATGGGCCTCAGGCAGCTGCCCGGTGGATTTCACGCTGAATATAGGCATTCATAACCCGAACAACGGCTCCACGGGACCTGATATTATTCCAGTCACACTGACGTCTCTTGTCTGGGACCTGTCCCTCGACGGGGACTCCGGGGCTCCTTTCGATACAACCTGGGTAGCCTCGGGAACGATGAGCACACCACTTGAAGTTCCCGGATCGAACGAGACGGTAATAATGCCGCTTGACATAAGCTTTGACGCTTTTGCACTGATGAGCGAAGTCGGTGTTCTTAATTTCATTGATCTGGCCCTTGCAATAGGTGGCATCAACTCCAGCCTCAGGACCAGCGATCATATTGGAAGAATGCTGGTTACAGCTATACCTACTATTTCAACACCTATCGGTGATATGACTTATACCGGTACACTTAACATAAGCCTCGACTGGATCGATTAATGGTTTTAGTCTTGCCCGGTTAGCCATGAATATGTATGATTGACCCCCAACCGGGGCGGCGTAGCCAAGTGGTAAGGCAGTGGACTGCAAATCCACCATGCATCGGTTCAAATCCGATCGCCGCCTCCAGAATTACTATCGATTGGTGAATATGAGAAATATCCATCTATCAATCAGAATATCACTATTGGTCATCGCAGTTCTCATGACAATATCAGGATACGTTTGGGGCGACCCTGCAGTCATCTGGCAGAAGGCAGCGAATATCTGCCTCGAATGTATAGGCATAGGCTAGGCAGTGGTCAGAGAAAAAGCCCGTCGTCTTGTTCAGTTCGGTTCACTGATTCTTACGAATCTCTACTTTCAGGGATTGATTCAGGGAGCGATCTTTACTGGTAAATCCAAAATGTTCTGTGTCCCCGGCCTGCACTGTTACTCGTGCCCGTCAAGCGTTCTGGCATGTCCTGTTGGGACGGTGCAGAATATTCTCTCTTCGCAGGGGTTTTTAGGCGGTATCGCAACCGGGAGGCCTGATGCTGTCATACTTCTTGGAGTTATTGGTTTCCTGCTGGCTTTCGGTTTTGTTGCCGGCCGGTTCGCATGCGGCTGGATATGTCCTTTCGGGCTCCTGCAGGGGCTTCTTTACAGGATTCCATCACCGAAGATCAGCATACCGGCACAATGGAGGGATGGAAAGTACGCTGTCCTTCTTATTTTTGTCTTCCTTCTTCCGCTAACTCTCAGAACTGTACCTGGAGCGGGAGGTGATCCCTGGTTCTGCAAGGCCATCTGTCCTTCCGGAACCCTGACAGCTGGAATACCTCTGGTGCTTCATGATTCCGGTGAGACATTTCAGACTGGTTTCCTTTTCTCCTGGAAAATAGTTTTACTCGTTCTTATTCTTCTCTGGGCAGTTACATCAAAAAGACCTTTCTGCCGTGTTCTATGCCCGCTGGGTGCTTTCTGGGGGCTGGCCGGCAAGGTATCGGTCTTCAGAATGAACGTCGATTCGTCGTGCATTGAATGTGATAAGTGCAGATCTGTATGCCCTGTGGATATCGCCGTATACAGGGAACCGAACTCCGCAGAATGCATCAGGTGCGGCAGATGCATTGATATCTGCCCGGTGAATGCTGTGCACCATGACACACGTAAGCGGAGCGGAATCTGATGGGCGCGTACCTGAAATTCACCGATTTCCTCTGGATTCCTATAGTTCTGCTCTTCCTGTTCCCGGTTGTCAGGCATATCGAAAGTCATACCGCAGTTGATGACATTCCGGTTGAGCAGGGGCCGCTCATGTCAGGCAGGGAATCTCTGGACAGCCTTCTTGCAGGCAGCCTGGGAAAGCCGGTAATCGTGAACTTCTGGGCTACCTGGTGTACTCCATGTGTAGGAGAGCTGCCGGTGATCGATGAGATCTTCAGATCAATGGAAGGACGTATTGCAGTTGTCGCTGTGGACATCGGTGATCTGGAACTTGAAACCCTGCTGAAATTCAGGGAGGAGGTATATCTCTCGATGCCAGTAATCTGGCTCAATGAGAATGACGCTGCTCAGCTTAAGGTTGATTGGGAACTTTCGGATGTACTTCCCATCACCGTTGTATTCGATTCCCGAGGGAGTGAAACCACAAGGGTTGCCGGTACCAGAGACTCCAGTTTTTTCAGGAATGCAGTAGAAGAAGGTTCAGTTCCTGACACAGTTGCTGAACATCAAACACCAGAACTGGCAGTGCACATAAACGTTGTCGGTTTAGAAGCTGACAGCCTGACACAGATACTATTCGCTGAAGCTGTTGAACTGGCGGGAGAGGAGGGAGTGGATTTCTACGATCCCTCGATACCTGCAGACAGCCTTTCAATGGAAGAGCTGTACCTTCCGAACCCGGGATATTCGTATGCGCAACCATGTGTAGGTGACGCATGCGGCCGGTTGGTCCGAACTCCCGACGAACTGCGCCAGGCAATACGGAACCTGTTGAATTGATTACTCCTGCCGTATCAGTGCTGCTGCCATTCCGTAATCCTGAGCAGTACTTCGATGATGCACTTCAATCTATAGCGGAACAGACATTCACGGATTTTGAAGCAGTACTGATAAATGACGGTTCGGATGAGTCGTCAGTCATGCTTGCGGAAGACTGGTGCAAAAAGGATCCCAGATTCACACTTGTTAACAATTCAGGTTCGGGACTGGTAGACGCTCTGAACACGGGGCTTGCGGAGTGCAGCGGTACCTGGATTGCAAGAATGGATGCGGACGATATCTCATTGCCTGATCGAATAGAGAAGCAGCATGAGCTTGCAGTATCCCAAGGACCCATGACCGTGGTATCCTGCCAGGTCCGGAGTTTTCCCCGGGAAATTATCACACGCGGCTTCAAGTTGTATGAGGAGTGGCTGAACAATCTGACTGAACCCCTGGATATAGAGAAGAACCTGTTCATTGAAAGCCCGATACCGCATCCAACTGCTTTTTTCCACAGGCAGAATATTCTTGCGGAAGGCGGGTACATGGAAAAGGAACTGCCGGAGGATTACGAATTATGGCTTAGACTCTGGAGCAGGGGTTACAGATTCATCCGTGTACCTTCGGTCCTTCTGAAGTGGAGGGATCATCCAGGAAGACTTTCTCGAACCAGCAGTGCTTACTCACTTACAAGTTTCTATATGCTTAAGGCAAAGTACCTTGAACATGTTCCATGCATGTCAGGTAAAATCGTTTACATAGCCGGGAGCGGGCAGACTGCTCGAAGACTTGGAAAATGTCTGCAGGATAACGATTATCATATTAAAGCCTTCATTGATCCTTCTCCCGAAAGACAGGGGGCGATGTTAAGAGGAAGACCTGTGAGGGGACCGGGTGAGTTGTCAAGCCGGTCTGACATACCTGTGATAATAGCCTCAAGGCTACCCGGAGCGAGGAAAACCATAATGGAATTTCTTGACAGACTGGGATTTGTCGAGTGGGAGAATTATGTTGCCTGTTCATGAATGCTCTGGGGGAATTGTCAATCAGGATTTTGAGGCTATATTAAACCGAAATCGATTTTTCGTTTGTGTAAGAACTTTAATTATCGGGAGGTAGAAATTGAATATCAAGCAGCAAATGAAGGGCGATGTTCTTGTTGTTGCTCTATCCGGTAAAGTTATTGGCGGCCCCGAGCTTATGGAAGTAAAAGATGTATTCCAGAAAGCCGTTGATCAGGATAAAAAAAAGGTTCTGCTTGACCTCGGGAGAGTCAGCTGGATGGATAGTTCAGGTCTGGGTGTAATTGTATCAGGCCATACTACCCTCTCAAGAGCAGGTGGATCCCTTAGAATTCTCAATGCCACCAAGAAAATTCACGAATTGTTCATCATAACGAAGCTGATAACCATCTTCGATACATATACTGATGTGCAGGAAGCGTTGAATAGTTTCGGAGAATGATCGTGCACGCTATAGAAATACGTTTGCCAAGTGATGTTTCCGTACTCGAACCACTTCAGTTGATGATTGAAGCTATTGGAAGATCGGCAGAGGTTGAGGATGATGATCTCTCCATATTGTCAGTTGCGGTTATTGAACTGGCAAAGAACGCAATGGAGCACGGAAACAAGAATAACCCCGAGAAGACTGTTACTGTCAGTTTTAGCATTTTTCCAAACAGGATACGGTTTACGATTGACGATGAAGGATCCTGGGAACCTGAGAAAGCCCTTGGCTTCAATCCGGGAGAGGGGAATGAACTTCTTCTAACAAGGGGTAGAGGAGTTCTTATCGCTCGTAACCTGGCTAAATGGGTTGAGTTTGGTCTTACTCCGGAAGGAAAAACGAGGGTTACTCTTATCTGGCCTCTGACCTGAAAGCGATTCTCATCCCGTGAACAGTTTCACTCTTTCAGTAGTATTTGAAAGTAGAGAACTGCCCGGGGGTGTCCGGGATATCCTAATAACAGATGCTGAGCTTCTCATCCCTCCCAGATGGGCTGATGAAATCCAGATTTCATCAGTGGATACCTCGATCCCTGATGCTCTGCTGCTTGTAATCAGCGGACCGCTGTCTCCGAAACTCCGAAACATTTACTACAACTGCTTCAGGCATGCTGTCCCGATAGCCGGGATATGCTTCATGAATTTGCCGGAGGATGATGACGCAGTTCAGGATCTTCTGAACAAAGCTATCTGCTGGAAATTCTCGTCGGCCAACGAGGGCAGAGAGCTGCTCCGGAACGAGATTCAGAGTTGGCTTCGAAGCCTTAACCGGGAGTTCTTTCCCTACCCGGAGGGCAATGATCTGCTTCAATCCTACGGTGATATCGATGTACTTTCGGTAGACATGGATTCGCTTGAGAAAGCCAGGAAAGTTATTACGGAACGTGGATTCGTCTGCCTGAGCGGTTCCCTGGGTGCTGGAAAAACCACCATTGCCAGAAAACTGCTTGTGGAAGCCTCTCTGGATAACCTGAATCCGATCGAGCTCATTACGCGGGATCTGTACTTCAGGGAAGTCGTGCAGCTTCTTACAGGTTCTGAGGATTGCGCAGTTTTCCTTGATCTTGATACTCTCAGGAGAATGGTGGATATCTATCCCTCCCGTCTGTGGGCATCGGTCATCTCACTTATGACAAGAGCTACAGAATCAAGGCACAGACTGATACTTGCAACATCCTCTCCGGAGATCGCCAGAATATTCGATTCGTACGGCGATGCCCATGTCAGACTCCCTGAACCATCTACCTATCGGAAATGGAGACTGGATCAGGGCAGGGAGGCTCTGAAGTGGTTCCGCAGACTTCCTGCACTCGAGAAAGCTGAACTGCTGCTGCTTGCCGCCTTCGATCCCGTTGTTGCCGAAGCTGTATTCAAGCGGGTACTATTCAGGTTGCTCGACAGGCTCATTGTACAGGAGGATAAAAGATTCCCATCCAATGAAGAGCTTGAAGAGCTCTACAGTAAATCACTCGCTGCGGGAGGTGCTGATCCATTCAGAAGGGTTTACGGAAGTGATGAAGTGTATATCACCGTGAGTGATTCTGTCCGGATGTGGGCCATCGACAGAGGTATTCGTGAACTGCTTGAAAAGGATGCTCCGGTCATCAGGGCGTTTGCAGATACGCTGATCGGGAGCGAGGAGCCGGGTGTAAGACGGGCAGGGTACTTCCTTGCCAGCTTCTACAAAAGCCTCTCCGATGAAGTTAAGGCAAAACTTCTTCTGCATATTGCATCCGAGAAATCCAGAACGGTTCTTACTGATGTCCTTAACATGCTGCTGAGCTCTGCAGATCATACGGATGAGTCGATAATAAGCATGTACAGGATAATGATGGCGAAGGGTAATACTGAAGTAAGAATGGCGGTTGCCGGAACTCTCGGGCGGCAATGGGTGCTTGAGCTGCCGGCATTCGGGGATCTTGTGAATGCGGCGGTGAATGACTCTGAACCGGGAGTGCGGGGACAGTTCATTCAGGATCTGACCATGTGGGGAATGTCTGAGAAATGCGGAAAGATTTACAGAGATTTTCTGGAGGACGATGCATACGAAGTCCGTCAGGGTCTGATGCTGTACATAGGCAGCAAGTTTCCCGGGCTTGACCCGAGGGAATTCGATGTACTGAATGAGGTGCTGGAAGAGGGCGACCCCGGATTGATGACTACCCTTATAATGGGGCTTCTGGATAGAAAACTTGAGGAGTTCAACCAGGAATTCAACGATCTGCTCTGGGTGCTGATGGACAGATTGCCTCCCGGAGGGAAGGGAAGACTGGCATGGAGGATCGGAGCAAGGCTCAGGTTCTTCAGCAGTGAAGTCAGAAAATCCCTCAGAACCGATCCGGCAGAGGAAGATATTCTTCAGGTCTCGCGCTGTATGCTGATGAATTACTCTTCCCTTGATCATGAGGAGAGGGAGAACCTCTGGGAGCTCATCCATGAACGAATCGCCTTCAGCAGGGAATTCGCCAGCATGGTATTGGGATACTACACTATCATGGATCCCCGAATCAGAATTAATCTTCTGATCGAGGTGCTTATATCGGATCACTACGGTGGAAGGGAGGCTCTCAGTCAGCTGATCTGCCTCGGAAGGACTGATCTGATCGATGCATCTGTTGATCTGGTCGCACATATTCTCGAAACCGGCGAATTCAAGAAGAGAGCCGCGCTTCCATTCTTCATACTCTGGAATGAACGTGACCTCGGTGAACCGGTTTCCGGTTTTATTGCTGAATTCTGGATGGACTCCTCGTCTTACGTTCGGAAATCACTGGTGAACGCTATCCGGAGCCTTGGAATCAGAACCAATTTAACCTTTAATGTGCTCTGTACACTGGCTCTGGATGATAAACGGGCGGTAAGGGCTGCCGTCGCCAGGACGCTTGGAGAGTTTGAAAACGATGAATCCGATGATCTTGATCTGACGCTGAAGGAGCTTCTTGATGATGAAGATCCCTATGTGCGTCTTGGTGCTCTTTCCGGCCTGCTTTCCAATGTTGCCATTTCCGACGTTAAACTTCTTCCCGTGGTCATGAGTGCTTTTGATGATTCTGCATCAGATGTACGGCTCGAGATCATTTCCGGTCTCCGAAGTCACCCGGAGCTGTACTCAATATCGGATGTGGATGTTAAACTTGCAGACATGTTCACCGATCCTGATAGAAATGTACGAATGGAAGTTATACGACTAGTTACCGAAACTCCGGAGCTGCTTGCTTCGGATATCATCAGGACCAGGATGCCCGATATTCTTCTTAACAGGTTCTCCGCAGGACATGCCATATCGGAAGAACTGAACATGGCTAGAAAGATACAGCTTGACCTGCTTCCGGACAGCCCTCCCAGTCTTGAGGGTTACGATATCGAGATTTTCTACAGGCCCGCCAGCGAGGTAGGAGGCGATTACTACGATTTCTTCCATCTTCCAGATCGTAATCTTGGACTGGCAGTGGCCGATGTAGCAGGGAAAGGCATACCGGCGGCTCTTACAATGGCAGGGCTCAAGGGCAACCTGGTAGCCTACGTACAGAGTATCTACTCCATCAGCGAGATAATTCAGAAAGTTAATGAATCCTCCGTTCTGGGGGAGGGTGATCCTATAATGACCGGATTATTCTACGGTGTGCTGGATCTTGACTCGGGCAAGCTTACTTATGTTAACGCAGGACATAATCCACCGCTTCTTGTGAAGAGGGAGGGAGAATCTCAGTGGCTTGAGAAGGGTGGGCTTATAATGGGTCTGTCGGCCCAGGCAGAATACGAGCACGGAACAGTGAAACTTGAATCAGGGGATGTGCTTATCCTCTACACAGATGGATTGACAGAGGCCATGGATTCAGCGAATTTTGAATTCGGGACAGAGAGACTCTGCGATGTTGTTCTGGAAAACCGTGATCTCTCCGCGCACCAGATATCAAGCGGGATACTGGATGCTGTTAACTCCTATTCAAAGGGCTTGCCGCAGGGGGATGACCAGACCCTTGTGGTTCTGAAATACAGGTGATTCGGATTAATATTCTGTTCCTGCTTTCAGACTTTGGAGCATCAGACACCTATGTCGCCCAGATGAAAGCGGTGATATTCTCGGAGTGCTCCCGTTCCGTTGTAATAATCGATCTTACGCATGATGTTAAAGCTGGTTCCATCAGTGAAGCCGCTTTCCATCTCTATGTTTCCGCGAAACATATTCCGGCGGGTTCTGTAGTGGTGGCTGTCGTCGACCCCGGTGTGGGAACCGCCCGCAGAGGGGTGGTCTGCAAAGTAGAAGGTGTTTATTACGTAGGACCGGATAACGGTATCTTCGGACTTCTGCCCCTGATCGGAGCCTGGAAACTTCCAGATCCGCATGCAGAGTCGAGCAGTACGTTTCACGGAAGGGATGTTTTCGCACCTGCCGGGGCCAGACTTTTGCTCGATCCGGGGTGGGTTGATTCTCTGGAACCGATTGACAAAGAAGATCTCGTACCGTCGAATATCGAGATGCCGATACCGGTGGATGACGGATTGAAAGTAACGGTCGCCCATATAGATGTATTCGGCAATATCATTCTCTGGTTACCCCTGTCCAGTGCATTTCGTCCTGCTTTCCTGCAGCTCCCCTGCGGCAGGATTGAACCTGTCACTGAGGTTGAAACCTACGACTCCCATCCCGGTATTCTCTTCCTTCAGGGCAGCGGGGGATTAATTGAAATAGCTGTCAGCTGCGGATCTGCATCCGAACTTCTAGGATTGAGCGCAGGAGACAGGATTCTGCTTATTAAGGAATGTAACGGATGAAGTATGTCAGTCTGCTGCTCCATATGTATCAGCCTCCAACTCAGGATATCTCTCTGGTGGCTGCGATCGACAAGGAATGCTACACACCTCTATCGCGATTACTGAGCAGATCGGGAGCCAGAGTTGCGGTAAATATCAACTATTCCCTGACAGAACAGCTGGAAAAGCTGGGGTCGCAATCCCTTGAACACCTGGCGAATGCTGCGAATCTTGAATTCACCGACTCCGGGGCTTACCACCCCATTTTCCCTCTGATAGAAGAGGACGATGTAAGAAGGCAGCTCAAAATCAACCGGAATGGTAATCGCAGGCTTCTGGGAGAGAATTACAATCCTTCAGGTGTTTTCCCCCCCGAAATGGCTTACTCGCCGAAGCTTCCTTCGATATTCGGCAGTATGGGCTATACCTGGACGGTGACTGATGATATCCCATTTGCCATGGCGGGCAGAACCGTTCCCTACAACACCATTCCTGAAGTGGACGGTGTTGCTGTTCTGCTCAGGAGCAATTTCTGGAGCAACAGGATATCCTTTCACGGTGAGGACGGCTCGGGAATGGCCGATGAGATAATCGCCGGTATGCACAGCTGGACAGGATCCGAAGATGCCTATATTCTCATCGCTATGGATGGAGAGACCTACGGTCATCATAGAAAGGGAACCATCGAGACATTCTTAGCGCCTTTTCTCGAAACCTTTGTGAACTGTGAAGATGCCGTAATGGTAACACCCGGGGATCTGACCGGGATATTTCCGTCTGTCCAAACCTTTGTTCCGCCTGGCAGCTGGTCAACTACTCCTGACGACCTTGATGCAGGCAAACCCTGGCCTTTGTGGGATGATCCCGATAACCGGATTCATGTTTATCTGAGGACGTTACTACGCGATGTGAGAGATATTGCGAGGCTCTGCAAGTCAGATGGGGTTGCCTCACTGGCCGATAAGATGTTATACTCGTGCCCGTTTTGGTGGGCTTCTGAAGGTAGATTCAATGCCGTGCAGGTCCGCCGCGGTTTGCTTATAATTCTGGAGACAGCTCAGGCGATATACGCCGAAACCGGTGATCGCTCCATGATGGACAGGATCATGACATTATCCTGCAGTATCCCGGTGATAACCGGAGAGGATGCATCTAATGCCTAAGAAAGAAAGAACCTTTGCAGCCAAGCTGGCACACGAAGCCAGGACACTTCATAAAGATGACTGTCCTGTATGCGGCAATGAAAGGGTACCTGTAATACTCTATGCTGCCAAGTTCAATGACAATGGAGACTGGCGCCCGCAGAGACGCAGGGTCAAGCTGTGTGACTGCAACAGGAAAGAAATTTACGGGTAAACAGACCCCGATGGAGATTGAGGGGGTTCTTTTCCTGGCTGCCGGTTACGGCAGGAGGGATGAACCCCTTACTCTTATCCGTCCGAAAGCTCTGCTGCCGTTCGGCGGCACATCGGTTCTCCGAAGGCTGGCCGCGCAGGTCAACTCTGTGTGCCCACGTAGAATCAGAATAAATGCCTCAAGGTGTCCCGAAGCACTGATGGATGAGATATCTTCAGTTTGGCCTGCAAAAATGTGTGAACTATATTTTGAGGAGAGACCGCTGGGAGCCACAGCAACAATTGCGCGACATTCGGATGTTATGGATACTGGTACCTGGATGGTCGTGAACACTGATATGATTATCGAGGAATTTGATGCACTCGGGTTGGTTGAGCACCACATAAATACCGGATCAACCTGGACTGTTCTCACAGGAAACTTACAGCCCGACAGTACTTATTCCCCTTTGCTGATAGATGAAGACATGAAATTCGGATGCGGCGGCGTCCGGAAGACGCATTATTGGGGGGTTAGCCTCATGGAACCATCAATTCCGGCTGCTGCTGCAAGGATTCAGGCTTCGGGAGGTATGTTCTCAGAACTTGCTTCCGTTGCGGTGGCGGACGGCAGCAGGCTTAATGCCTGCAGGGGGAATGGCAGGTGGCTGGACATGGGCAGAATAGATATTCTCCGCAGGAATATTCTATCCGGGGGTTCTTATGTTCATCCCACAGCGTGCATTTCCAGTGATGTCACTCTTAATGGTGTTTGGAATATCGGCAGGGGCTGTATCCTGGGAAGCGGTACCGAATTGAGGAACAGTGTCATGCTTGATGGATCATCCCTCGAAAACGGTACACTTCGGGAATCCATACTGCCCTGGTTCTGCAGCAGCAAGGATGGTGAATCAGTATGAGAACAATGTCACCGGAACTCACCGTATGGCTCAGAAGCAGAACCGATAACAGTGTAACGACAAACAGGCTTCACGGAGATGTGTCGGGAAGGCGTTTCTGGCGTGTAACCTCAGGAGAGGAAACTCTCATCCTCATGGACAGTGGTAAGATTCCCATCTGGCCATGGCTGGATATTCATGAACTCCTTTCCGATCACGGATTCAGTGTTTCTTCGATAATCGAATGCGACACTAAAAGGGGATGGGTTCTTCAGGAGGATCTGGGCAGCTGCAGACTGCTTGATGTGGATGATGACCTGTATCTGAAGTATCTCAACGAAGCAATTGACATGATCATCACCATGCAGAAAAAACTTGACAGCAGAGCCTGCTCCGATTCAATAGCAGGCAGAAGAAGTTTTACTCCCGCATTCTTCATGGCGGAACTTGAGAATACCCTGGAAACTCTTTTTTTCCGGCTGCTTGAAGTCCCAATGGAAGAACTCCTCGTACTTCAGGGGGAGATGCGGAAACTCTGTGGCAGTCTATCGGATTCATCAGTATTCGTTCACAGAGATTTTCACAGTGCGAATCTCATGGTTCACAACGACAGGTTAACCATGCTTGACTGGCAGGATGCACGGTTCGGTCCACCCGCATACGATGTAGTCAGTCTTGTAAGAGACAGTTACCGGGATCCCGGGTATTCATGGGAGGACAGAGCCAAGAAATTCATTGTGGCCAAGGGCCATATGAACATGTTCCAGATCGCCCGGACAGCGTGTCAGAGAAGTTTAAAGGCAATAGGTACTTTTGCGTTGGAGTACCGGAAAACAGGCGATGCTAAATTCCTGGGCTACCTGCCCAGAACTTTCAGGTACCTTGCGGATTATTCCAGGATCTGTCCTCAGCTTGATGATCTTGTTGAGAAGACATACAACATTCTGGATGAGTACTCCGGGGAGATAGATCTGAGAGAATTCAGATATTCCAATATCCCCGGTGTCAGGGAGAAGTAGTGATATGAACTCTGACCGTAAACGGATTTTAACCGGTGACAGACCGACAGGTCCTCTTCATCTCGGACACTTAGCAGGCTCACTGCAGAACAGAGTAAAACTCCAGAAAGAGTTCGAGACTTTCATAATCGTAGCCGATGTGCAGACACTGTCCACGAATTTTGATCACCCGGAACATCTTCCTGCGGATGTGAGACAGGTAACGCTTGATAATCTTTCTGCAGGTCTTGACCCGGATATAGTGAGCATCTTCATTCAGAGCATGGTTCCGCAGATTGCTGAGCTTACAGTGTTCTTCTCGATGTTCATCACCGTAAACAGGCTCAGGCACAATCCTACCATCAAAACGGAAGCCGGGCAGCATGGTTTTGAAGAGAACATGACCTACGGATTTCTGGGTTATCCGGTGAGTCAGGCTGCGGATATTCTTTTCTGCAGGGCTGATCTTGTTCCGGTTGGCGAGGATCAGCTTCCAGTAGTGGAGGTTTCCCGTTTTACAGCCAGAAGGTTCAACGAACTTTACGGCAACGTTTTTCCCGAACCTGCTGGATTGAAAAGCGAAACGGCAAGGCTGGTCGGTCTGGACGGCCAGGCTAAAATGTCCAAATCCCTTGGCAACTGCATATATCTCCGTGACAATACAGAGGAGGTCAGAAAGAAGCTGATGTCCGCTGTCACTGACCCGGCCAGAATCCGCAAGGATGACCTGGGACATCCGGAAATATGCACGATATTCTCATACCACATTGCTTTCAACAGGGAAGAGTCCCCGGACATTGAAGAACGCTGCAGGAAGGGAACCATCGGGTGCGTTGCCTGCAAGCTGAGGATGCTGCAGGTGATCGAGGGAATTCTTGAGCCTGTTCGGGAACGGAGAATCCGGTTCGAAAAGCCCGGACTCATCGAAGAAATACTGAAAAGCGGCACTGAAGCCGCATGTATCGAAGGAAGAAAGACGATGCAGCTTGTCCGGGAAGCGATGCACACAGATTATTTTGACCGAAGGAACCTGTAATGAAACTCTATAACAGCCTGACCCGTCAGAAGGAGGAATTTGAACCTCTTTCACCTCCCTTCGTGGGAGTGTATGTCTGCGGACCCACGGTATATGGCCACAGCCATCTGGGTCATGCCAAGAGTTATGTATCCTTCGATGTACTGATACGGTACCTGCGTCATCTGGAATACAACGTGAGGTACATACAGAATATCACAGATGTGGGGCATCTCACCGATGATGCCGATGCAGGTGAGGATAAGATAGAGAAGCAGGCAAGGCTTGAGAAACTGGAACCAATGCAGATAGCGGAGAAATACACAAAATCCTACTTCGATGATATGGATGCCCTCGGTATTCTGCGTCCCGATGTGTCTCCAAGAGCATCAGGCCATATTCCCGAGCAGATAGAACTGATAAAGGTACTCATCGAGAAAGGTCATGCTTACGAAGTAGATGGCTTCGTTTACTTCTCGGTATCCAGTTTTCCCGGATACGGTAAACTGTCAGGCAGAAAGCTGGATGACCTTGTGGCGGGGGCCAGAGTTTCCATCGACCAGGGGAAAAGGGATCCGAAGGATTTTGCCCTCTGGAAAAAAGCCGGCAATGACCATATTCTGAAATGGAATTCCCCATGGGGCTGGGGATACCCGGGCTGGCATCTGGAATGTTCGGCGATGTCAATAAGGTATATAGGCGAGACGCTGGATATCCATGGGGGCGGGCTGGAAAACATATTTCCACATCACGAATCTGAAATAGCTCAGAGTGAAGGAGCGAACGGGAAGGAATTCGTACGGTTCTGGCTTCACAATAACATGGTAACAGTGGATGGCCGCAAGATGGGCAAAAGCCTCGGTAACTTCACTCTTCTGAGAGATATATTCCAGAAATACAACCCCATGGTTGTCAGGCTTTACATCCTCAGAAGCCATTACAGGAGTCCGCTCGATTTCTCCGATATGGGTCTGGATTCAGCAAAGAGCGGTCTTGACAGACTTATCGCTTTCCGGAAGCGGCTTGGTCACCAGCCTTTGGAAACCACTGCAAAATCCTCACAGGAAACCGCTGATCTTGTCGAATCTGCGAAGGCTGCATTCTTTGACTCCATGAACGATGACCTTAACACTCCCGGTGCGCTTGCTTCCATCTTTGAACTTATCCGGGCCGGTAATGGAATCCTTGACAGGAATGATACTCCCCAGGATAGGGCTGCTCTTGCCCATGTAATGGATGAACTTGCCGGAGATATCCTCGGTCTTGATCTTACCGGCAGTGATTCTTCCGCTGCGGACATAAGTGAGCTTTGCGAAGTTCTTGTTGAGACAAGGGGGGTTCTGAGAGAGAACAGGATGTTTGAAGCTGCTGACAGAATGCGTCTGAACCTTGAAGATATCGGTTATACAGTCAGAGATCTGCCCGGCGGGGAAAGCGAAATCAACAAAAAATAAATACCTCTGTCCCTGATTATTCCGGGGTCCATGTAACTCTCCCGGGGTAAATTGAGGCAATGGAGAGAATATCTCTCCTTCGTGTTCACTCCTCTTCAGACCCTGAACAATTTCATTCTCTTTGAGATACGTGCTGACGATAGATAATCCTGTTTAACGTTTCGAAACTGGATTGCTGCTCAGACATCTGAGCGCTTGAGATGTATTCAGATTGATCTTAAAGTACATTGTGAAGTAAGCGGCAGCAGTGAAAACTGCAATGGGATATGCTGCTAATCCTCCAGCAGATCGAGAACTCTTCTGAGGAGGATCTTCTCATCGTTGATATTATCTATATCAAGCGGAAGTGTTGACAGAGCATCAATATACGCACGGATAATTGTTGCCTTTGTTATCCTCTGAGACCTGTGCTGTTTATCTCTGTTCTGTGTGATGGTTCGAACGATTCTTGTTAACAGCTCCTCTTGATCGGGTCTCACTGGAACAGTCAATCTGACGCTTGGGCTGCAATGATTCTGTATGTCAGAAATCTTTGAAATAAGACTCGATGATTTTGCAGTATCTGTTTTCATATCAACCTCCGGGGGGGAAGATATGTCCTTTGACATCCCGAGTCAAGTGAAGTATGAAATTCCATAGTTATGAATTTGGGGTATTGACGCAGGGTTTGAAACGTTGTAAGGTTCTTGTAATAAAGAATAGGCAGGGCTTGTTAAAGGATTATATTGATGAAAAACACTAAAATACATTATTATTGTTGTTCTGTTACTATCACCGATCTGGTGAGGAAATATCTAATGCAGGCGAACGGCAACCTGAGGAAAGGAAGATAATGTTCATCTTCGGAAGATCAGGCGGGGGAACTGTTGGTCTTGATATCGGCAGCCATTCAATCAAAGTTGTTCAGTTAACGGGATCAAGCAAATCTCTGACACTATCCAGTTATGCTATACAGGAGTTGTCTCCTGGCACAATAGTTGACGGGGAAGTTGTTAACCGTGACCACTTGATTGATACGGTTCATGATGTAGTCCGACAGGCAGGTGTTAAGTCAGGAAACAAGAATATCAATAGTGCTGTTTCAGGAAGAAGCGTCATCGTTCGAAGAATACCAATGGAGAAGATGTCGGAGCAGGATGCCCGACAAGCTATTCAGTGGGAAGCCGAGACGCATATTCCATTCAGGATAGACGAGGTCAGCCTTGATTTCAAGATTATCAATCCTGAGATATCACCAGGGCAGATGGAAGTCCTTCTGGTTGCAGCCAAGAAGGAAGTGGTTGATTTACACAGAGGAATTCTGCAGGGAGCAGGTCTCAAGCCATCAACCATCGAGCTTGAGCAGTTCTCACTGCAAAGGGCTTATCAGCATGCTTACAAACCCAGCGGTGATGAATGTGTCACAATTCTCAACATCGGTGCCGAAGTTACGAACATGGTTGTTGTCAGAAATGGCCTTCCAAGCTTCAACCGTGATCTTTCCATTGGCGGCTCAAGGTTCGTTGAAGCCCTCCAGAGAACTCTGGGGCTAGATTATGAAGTTGCGCTGGGAGTACTCAAGGGCAACGTTCCGGATGGTATCTCATCGGATGAAGTTCATACTGCTATCGGCCGGGTGATTGAAGAACTTTCAACCAGTATAAGAAGGTCATTCATCACCTACCAGGCATCCGGTGAAAATGCCAGAATAGATAAGATGTACATAAGCGGAGGATGTTCTCTGATGCCTGGCCTGGCCTCAATACTGAGCGAACAGCACGGTCTGCCGGTAGAGCACTTCCAGCCCTTCAGGAATATCACAATACCTGAAGATGTCATAAGCGATAGTGAAATAGACTCGATGAGTGCGATTCTCGCAGTATGTGTAGGCCTTGCTCTCAGAGGTTATGAACCCTGCATGGTTGACATCAACATACTTGAGGAGCCTGAAGGCAGGAAAAGAAAAGCTTCGGGTGCTCCAGCAGAAGTCAAGTCAACAGCACTCCTGACAATACTTTGCGTTATTCCTTACCTTGCTTTAATCGCAGGCGGAATAATCGCGTACAAGGACTATCAGGATCTCAAGGAACATGAAGTTGAAGTGAACGAAGAGATCCAGGATGTCCAGGATCAGATTTCGCAGCTGGGTATTCAGATGGATCAGCAGGCAGAGGCCAACAGGCTGAGTGCAGCTGTAGACAGGAAGCTTCAGCAGATCCTCGAACTTTCATTGAGTCAGAAATATACAGTTTACGTTATCGAGTATCTCTGCAGGGCTGTCTATCCCGAGGCGATCACTCCGGGCAGCCGGATCGATAAGGGTATTTATCTTACAAGTCTCATGCTTCTTCCAACGGAAGTGTACATCACAGGTGTTGCAAAAACCTGGGGTGACATAATCGAATTCCAGCGTGATGTAGCGGAAATCATGCCCGATGGAAGGACGCCGCTGTTCACTCTTGATGATTATGGACAGACATATACACTAGCTTCCGAGGCAAGCAGAACTGGAAGCAGAAGATATAACTTCGAAATGATCATTGGAGTGAACCCCTTCGCGCTGTCATCGCTGGTGGGAGAGTTTGCCAGTGATGCCGGGGTTTCAATGGAAGCTGTAGAAGAATCCGAAAATACTGAGGATAGTCCTGATAATACAGGGGAGGAATCATGAAAATATTTGCGATTTCAGTTTTAAGTCTGCTGGTTATACTGGCAGTCGTGGGATGCAATCCGGTTGGGATGGACAAAACACGGGTTTTCGTGACAGGGATCATTTATACCGATGCTTCTGAGACTGTCAGAGCCCCAGGCATAGGTGTAGCAACGACACAAACTCCGGAAACCTACGTTACCGAGACAAATGCCAACGGAGTATTCTGGATGGAGATGCAGCTCTGGCCGGAGACTGGAATTAGCGGCAGCTCGCAGAGCGGTATCGCTGGAAGTATTGAGTTTGGACTTCGCGCCTTTGATGCTGCATCAAATATGTACTACTACGGTGGAGATCAAGAGTATACATTCACCGTTTTCGGCGGTGATACATTGAACTTGTATTCAATCAACCTAACAATGTTCACAGATTAGCAGGTAATACAGATGGAATACTCGTTTAAAGTTAAACAGCCAGGAAATATAGGGGGTTTGGTATGAATGCCTATCTCAGAGACCCCAGGTTTTACATTCTGATAGTCGGTATTCTTCTTGTCGTTGCGCTGATATACCTGTATCCCAGGGAATTTTCTTCCGAGGTGAAGGTGAGGATCGAGCAGGCCGAGCAGAATCTGGAAATGAAAAGAGCCGAACTCATCTCGCTTCAGTCGGGAACAGCATCGGATATGGCAATCACAGAACAGGAGATCAATCGCCTGACTCTGCAGCTTGCGGAACTTGATAGATACCTTCCAAGAAGCTACGATCAGGATGAAATAATGGATATGCTGACCGAAAACGCAGAGAACAGCGGTTTGCAGATTTATTCTCTCACTCCGCTGCCGCCGACAACTCAGGGGGATTTCCTTGTTTACGGATGGCAGATGCAACTGACCGGACGTTTTCATAGACTTGGTGTCTTTCTTGATCAGCTGACTCAGCAGATGATGCTAACAGCAGTAACTGATATGACAATAATTCAGAAAAAGGCTTCCGACGGAAGCTACGACAATATGGAGGCTAATTTCACAATTTCAGCCTTCGTGCAGCCATAAGGAGGGAGGATTAAGAGATGAGTATCTCAAAACTAACTTATACAGCCCTTCTCACAGCTGCTGTAACATTCCTGTTTTTCGGCTGTGGAGAGAGTACGGATGAAGCAACTGAAACGGTTGACGATCCAGGGGTATCCATAACTGTTGTATCCAGCTCCGATGTTTTCGGCTGGATAGAGATGACCCTATCGCAGGCTCCTCCCAGGATGGCAGAGGCGGGAGAAGAAAATACATGGCTGCTTTTCGAAGGGGGCACCCTTCTGCGGTTCAGCAGAATGGACGGAAAATGGAACGCCTACTCCCTTGAGGATCTCAGCGATGTCATCGATTTTGATCTGAATGGAGAAACTCCTTCATTCATCACCGAAAGCGAATATCTCGTTTTCAACCATAACAGCTGCGATGCTGTTTCAGAACCGCTTCCTGAGGGTTTCTCCCCGATGGAGCTTGAGATAAATAACGATGATATAGCAGTTCTGAGCACTGGCGGAGATATTGCGATCCGGGAGGAGGATGGCTTCACGGTATATACGGCTTCTGAAGAACTGAATCCCCAGGGTGATCTTCAGAGGATTGGCCCGGACTGGATCTTCAAACTTGAAGGAGGCGGTCTGGCACTGTTCGATCCCTCCGTTGCACTGTGGCAGTTTGAGGAATCTCCGGATGGTGATATACTGACTTCATCAGATAATATTCTCTTTATAGGCGTCAATGACACCATATATGTAAGAACTTTGCCGGGGGAATGGAATTATCACTCTGATGGTCATCTGTTTGATGGAGGTCTTGTTCTTACAGAGAATGGTATTTCAACAGTCATGTCACCAGGGGAGATAATCGCTGAAGCTCCTTCCTTTGAACCAACAAGATTATTTGCAATGTCAAGCTTCCGGCAGCCTGTATGGGCTATTGATGATCTTGGAATAGCGGTCTACGCCGGGTTGGGCACAGTAGAAACCAACCTTCCTTATTACGAAACCCAGCGTGTATCCTGTTCAATGGCCGGACAGAGCGCAACTGGAATGCAGGGCTCAACTGAGTCTGTGAACGACATAATACAGGCAGGCAGTGCTACATTCAGAATATATGAATCAGTTTCCATCAGACCCGATCCGTTCACCGAATTCTCTACTGAGGGAAGGGACGCGAGAAGGACTCTTGATGTCATTTCGGTCGAGGAATTCAGATTGGTTGGAATTACGCTTGATCCTGTCGGTGGAGATCAGGCAATGGTTGAAGATGGAATTGGTGTACCATACATCCTCTACGAAGGAACAATCCTTGCTAACAATTCTCACGTTGCCGAAATTACGAGTAATGAAGTTATTGTAATTCAGGATGTTATTGTTGATTACAGCGCAAGAGGTGGAGGGGAGACGACGATCCCCACCATTTATTCTTTGCGTTTACATGAAGAAGGTGGTTTGTGATGCGTCTCTTAACCGTTTGTAGTCTACTGCTGTTGCTCGCTATACCAGCGGCTGCGTACAGGGTTACCGATATCTCGGTAGTACCCAGCGGCGACGTGACTCTGGTCACACTGACCGCTGATGATGCTATTTCGTACGAAAGGTTCCTTCTGACCGATCCTATGAGGATCGTTCTGGATATTGGCGATGCGGTGCATTCGCTGCCGTCAATGGACTTTTCAGTGAACAGGGGAGGGATTCTGTCCATAAGGACAAGTCAATACAAAGCCCCGCCGGAGGGGATTGTCAGAATAATCATCGATGTCAGCGGTGAGCTTCTCAACTACAGCGCAACCCTTGACGGGAACCAACTGGTTCTGGAAATGCAGACAGATCCCACAGGGATACCATTTGCTCCGTGGTCTGCTACTTCCGAATACGTTCAGCCTGTACTGACAGGAGATGTTGCGCCACTGTCATCACCTGATTACTCGACTCTTTCCGGACAGTCTATCGCAACATCAACAAGAGGTATCCGCATAAGTGAGGTCAACCGTCAGATAGAGGACGGCTTCCCTGTGGAGTGGTCCGGAACCGGCGGTAGAAGAATAACTATCGATGTTGTTGATGCAAGCATTAGAACCGTTATGAGGGCTATTTCTGATGTGAGCGGCATTAACATCATGCTTCCGGAGGATTACACCGCATCGGTCACAGCCCGTTTGCAGAATGTTGGCTGGAGGGATGCACTTACAGCGATATTGAACTCACAGGGACTGGTTGCCAGCATGCAGGGCAATGTTTTGAGGGTTCTGCTCAGGGATGAGTTCTATACGGAGATAAACCAGATGGCATCTACACGTCATGACCGAGAGAACCTTCAGGAACTCCAGACTGAGATATATGTGATCAGGTATGCGACAGCTCAAAGCCTGAACAGTGCACTCTCAACAGCTCTTTCCGACAGAGGACAAATATCTATTGATGATCGGACAAACTCTCTTATCATCACTGATATACCTTACAAGCTGGAGGAGGTCGGCAGGCTGCTGCCTATCCTTGACAGTCCGACTGCACAGGTGATGATTGAAGCAAAACTTGTTGAAATCGATGCCAGTTACGCTAACGAAATGGGTATTGACTGGTCCCTTGGAAATCTTTCAAGAACGAACGAGCTGGTCCACGGAGGCGCGGCATCCACCGGTCTTGCCGTTGGAGACCCAACGGGATCTTTCTCATTCGGCACCATTACCAGCATGTTCGATGTGAACGCTGTCCTTACTCTGCTTGAATCCCAGAATCACGCACATATCCTTTCAGAGCCCAGGATAGCGATAATTGATAACATGACCGGTACAGTTATGTCCGGAAAGGAAATACCGCTGACTCTTCTTGATCCGAGCGGAAATATATACATACAGATGTATTCGGTTGGTGTTGAACTGACCGTTACACCTCATATAAATGCTGATAACAATGTTACACTTGAGCTGTATCCTGTTGTAAGTGAGCTTTCCGCGGAGGCAACTTCCTCGAATCAGCCCATAATCCTTACGCAGAGCGCCAATACAACCCTCATGATAGACGATGGCGCTACAGCCGTTATAGGTGGAATTATGAGGAGTAAGCAGACAACTGTCAGAAGAGCCATCCCGATACTGGGAAGTATTCCTCTGCTCGGTGATCTGCTCTTCTCCTACAATTCCGAACGTGAAGAAAGTACAGAACTTGTAATATTCGTTACTCCGCACATTATCAGGCCTTACTAAAACAAGGCCAGAGTGATCAGACTTGGGCGGGGAAAGTGGAAAGGACACATTCTCCGCCCTTCGTCTAAGCTGTGCAGACCAACATCCTCACTTCTGAGGGGCGCATTTCTTGATATTGCCGGCAGGGCTCTTGTCGAGTCAGCCATTGTTTGGGATCTCTGTGCAGGATCAGGGGCAGTTGGTCTTGAAACTTTAAGCTGGGGGGCGTCCTATTGTGTATTTGTTGATAGAAATCCCCGATCAACATCGTTCATCAGATCTTTCCTGAGAGACCATAACGCAATGGATGATGCAGCGGTTATTACCGGCAGCATAAGAGAGTATATTAAAAGCACGGATTCCGTTCCGGATATTGTGTACATTGACCCGCCATACAGGTACAGCAGGATTTATGATTGGGCCTACAGTATTGAATGGAATGCTATTCTATCACCGAAAGGAGCCGTTTTCGTTGAATGTGGAGATGAGAGCATGATGAAGGAAGGTTGGAATAAGAGAAAGTACGGAGACAGCTATCTGTTCTGGAAGATGATGAAGGAAGTACAATGAGAATAATCTATCCAGGTACATTTGATCCTCTTACACTCGGACACCTTGACATAATAAGAAGGGCACTCAACATTTTCAGTGATATTGAAGTGGCCGTAGTGACGAGGTCCTACAAATCTCTCTGTTTTTCGGTTGAAGAGAGGGTAAGACTTATCAGGGAATCTCTGGTTGAAACAGGGCTTTCGCGAATTGAAGTATCGCAATTTGATTCTCTGCTGGTTGATTATATGAATAAGAATAATTATCGGACTTTCATACGAGGTCTTCGAGCCAATTCTGATTTTGAATACGAGTTTCAGATGCAGCTGATGAATAGAAGACTGGCACCCGGGATAACAGGGCTTTATCTTATGCCATCGGAGGACAAAATGTATCTGTCTTCCACGCTCGTAAAGGAGATCGCAAAGTATAACGGAGACGTCTCCACCATGGTTACAAAATGTGTCAGGAATGCACTTGAGGAACAATTTAGATCTGCGACAGGAGACGGATAACTTATGAAATATTCCAGAACTATCATGTCACTATCACCTTCTGCGACACTGCAGTTAAGCGCCAAAGCAAAGGAATTGAAGAGATCGGGAAGGGATATCGTATCGCTGACCGCGGGGCAACCTGACTTTCCTACACCTGCTCCGATAGCTGAGGCCGGTATTAAAGCGATACTGGAAGGAAAGACCTGTTACACCCCAAGTACCGGCATACTCGAGTTGAGAGAAGCTGTAGCGGAAAGCTATTCCATCAGAAGAAGTATGAAATGGACCCCCGCGAACGTTGTTGTAAGCTGCGGCGCAAAGCACAATCTGGCAAATCTCATAAGAGCGGCGGTGAATCCCGGAGACAAAGTGCTTCTTCCAAGGCCGTACTGGGTCAGTTATCCCGAGATGGTCAAGGCTTCGGGAGGAATACCTGTTTTACCGGAGATATGCATTGATCCTGAGGAAATACTTAAAGCAGCAGAGCAGGGCGCAGTTGGGGTGCTCCTGAATTACCCCTCCAACCCATCCGGATACGTCCCATCAGCTGATGAGATAAGAAACATCGCAGATGCCATTGCTGATACGGATATGTGGGTTATCTCAGATGATATCTATGAAGATCTCGTTTACATTGAAGGTGCTGCCCCCCACATTCTTGATTTCAGACCGGAACTAAGCTCGAGAACTGCTGTTGTCTCAGGTGTATCGAAAACCTATGCCATGACGGGATGGAGGATCGGCTACTCACTTGCAAACACCGAATGGTCAAAACTTACCGGTATATTTCAGGCACATTCCACGTCAAACCCCTGTTCTATATCTCAGTGGGCAGCCCTCGCAGCTGTCGAAGGAAAGGCTGATAAAGAGAAAAATGAAATGTACAGCTCCTTTCGGAATAGAAGGGATCTGATATGTTCGATACTTTCGGAGGTAGAAGGTTTGCAATTCGAGAGACCGGAAGGAGCATTTTACGTGTTTCCCAGATTACCTGCTGAACAGGATACTGCTGCATTTTGCAGTGAACTACTGGAAGAAGAGGGACTGGCAGTGATACCTGGTTCTGCATTTGGAGCTGAAGGATTTATCAGGCTATCTTTTGCAGCATCAGATGATGATATTCGGGAAGGTGTGAACAGATTGAACAGATTCCTGCGCAGGAGGTACACTCTATGATTGTCAACTGTCCTAATTGTGATAGTAAGTATAATATTCCTGAGAATAAGATAGGAAACTCACCCAAGCGCTTTCGATGCAGGAAATGTTCCGAGATTTTCATTATTAATCCCCCGAAGGATCAAACATCAGGTACCGCAGATGTTTCCTTCGCTGAAGACAGTGAAGAGCAGAGAGCTGCGAGATTTGCGAGGGTTCTTGCAAGCGATATGCTTATCTACAACCGGGAATTGATTGATGAAGCCCTGAAAGAAGGCAACCTTCCCGAAGTAATGAGCGGAGAAATTCAGAAATCCTGGGATCTGTGGAAAAGCAGATTTCCCGAAGAATGTGAAGCCGACCCTGATATTTTCAGCGATGCACTGAACCAGTTCCTGGCCGATGGAGAGAAGATATTCAGAAGCCAGGATTACTCCTGATACTCTTTATTCTATATATCTCCCCTTATCCTGCTGCGGACCATCCTGAATACTATATGACATAGCATGAGATGAATATCTTCGATATGCTGCATATCTTCACTGGGGACTATTATAGATAACTTCGCCTCCTTCACGGCTTCCCCGCCGCTGTAACCTGAGAACAACACTGAAACAGCGCCGATTCCGTTGGCTACTCTCAAAGCATTTATGACATTGGGACTCATTCCGCTTCCGGAAAGACCAATGACCACATCTCCTTCTTCAACAAGGTTTTTCAGCTGTTCACCGAAGGTATTTGTGTAATCTGTATCATTTGCCCATGCAGTTATCAGCGGTACGTTGTCGGAGAGACTAACAGCCTTCAGTCTGGTTTTCCCCGGAGTTGCAGTACCTTTTGCCAGGTCACATACGAAATGGCTGGCAGTGGCAGATCCTCCTCCATTACCGAAAATGAAAATCCTCATGCCTTTGTTGTAGGCTTCGAATATGATCCCGACAAGTTCTTCAATATTCTTCGATGGAATTCTATGAACGAGAGTGCTTATCTGATCAAAATATGTGTTTATTTCTTTCTGCATGTTTTCTCCTATCAGAACACTTTCAGATATTTATCATCAGCGATGGTTCGCTTCGGTATTTTCGATCGGGGCATTACAAGTACATTCTTTAAAGCGCAGTCAGTTCCGATGACCGCATCTGATAGTACAACACAATTCTCAAGAGAGCAACCTTCCGAGATATTGGCTCCTTTCTCAGCCCAGAATGTGCCTTTTAGTTCAATATTATCGTATGATTGAGTGTTCTCTATCAACATGCCGTTCATGATGTTACCCGTACATGCATATGATGTCAGTCTGCCAGAGAGAACATCGTGACAGGCTATCAGATAACTTTTTCCCGTGCCGATGTCTCTTGTGTACCCGCCAGGGGTATCTGCAGCTAGAACACGCCCTTCGTTTAGTAGTTTCGGGAATATATTCATCCCGAAATCTGAGAATTCTCCTTCCCTCAGATGTTCAACCGCAGAGTATCTGCAGATGTATAACCCGGAGTTGGCCAGATTTGATTCAGCGATTTCGTCTGGAGGTTTCTCGCGGAAATATGAAACTGTTCCGTCCGGTTCGGTAAGGACTATGCCCTTACTTGAGGGTTCCCCGGTTGGAGCAAGGGCAATAGTCACCTCAGAATCCAGCCGGCGGTGAAGCTCCATAAGGGGGGCAACAGGCTGTCTTGTGAGAGTGTCGCCGTATACAACCAGGAATTCCTCCCCAAGGGATGGAAGGGCTTTCCGGACCGCTCCAGCGGTTCCCAGCGGTTCTTCTTCCCTCTGGAAAAGTACATTCAGGGGCAGGTCAGCGTTCTTAAGATAATCCTCGATCATATCTGCCATCCATGAACCGTTAACTACGGCTGTATCAACTCCCAGCGAATGAAGATGCAGCAATGTATCATGGATAAGTGTAAAGCCTGCGATTCTGATAAGAGGCTTCGGAAGAGAATCCGTAAGCGGTTTCAACCTGGTTCCCCACCCTGCGCAAAGCAACATGGCTTTCATTGCAGTTCATCTTCTTCCGGTATGGCGTACCTTATTATGCCGTTTCCAAGATGAACCAGTCTGGCGGCAAAGTAAAGAAAGCGCCTCAGACCAAGACGGAAGTAAACGAATCGACTGAAACGCTCAATCGGGTTACCCCTGTTTATTTCAGGTGGTTTAACCAGCCTTCTTATTGAACCGTAATTGCCTGATTGCCTGGCACATACCCTGAATCCACCTTTTTTTAGAACCGCGTCAAGAGTTACTGGCTGAAAGAAATACAGGTGGGCTGGAACGGAATCGGGCTCGATAGTACCCGGTCTTTTGCCTCTGAAAACAGCTTCTGCGATCTCCTCCCAGTGGTACAGTTCCCATGGACATTGAACTACCAGTATGCCATCGGGAGAAAGCAGTTCACGGATGCGCCTGAGTAAGTCATAGGGTCTGTGAAGGTGCTCAAGAACGTCCAGAAGCAGAATTACATCGAAGGAATGCTTTTCAAGATCAGCTGATTCAAGACTTCCCGTGTGCACCTGAAGCCCCAGTTTACTTCGGGCGAATGCTGAAGAGAGGGGACTTATTTCGACGCCCTGCACGTCCCATCCTCGCTTACCAAGATAATCCAGAAGGAATCCGTAAGCGCAGCCAACCTCAAGAAGCCGCCTTCCGGTGCTATGACGAAGAAGGTCTCGGTGACGTCTGCTGAAAATTTTCATGAATGTGTAATGGTATTTTTCAAACGTCCGCACGTAACCCTTATACCCAACATCCCCATCTTCGTAATATGCTCTGCTGTACATATTTGTAAGCGCCTTTTCAGCAGGTCTCTCGGACAGATATACAAGACCGCATTCAGTGCATCGCACCACAGGCCATGTCTTCTGTACACTGAGCAGACGGCAGGAGCTGGAGCCGCAGAGAATGCAGTCAGTCTTTTCTCTCGGAAAGCTGCTCCAGTCCATATTCTACCACTTCCTTGACGCGTCAACCCATCATGGGCTTGACATGAGCTTGACAGACACTTGACAAAGCACCAACTATACGGTCATCACAGTATTGTAAAAGATTGAATATCATAGTCCTGCAGTATCAGGGGTTGACAATTGTCAACCCCTTGACAGATTAGGCCTCTACGCATTAATCTGAATTGAGGCAGGAACCTTCTAACATCTTTTTGAATTATAATATGTGAGGCTGTACATAGCACATGAAAGGCGGCTCTTTTGGCGACCAAGCGCACAGAAGGAAGATCACTGGAACTGTATCTCAGAGAAATCGGTAGTAAGGAGACTCTTTCATCTGCGGAAGAGGCTTCCCTTGCAAAACGTATCCGTGCTGGTGAACAGGAAGCCCTGAACGAACTTACAGAGGCAAATCTCCGGTTCGTTGTCAGCATTGCAAAACAGTACGCGAATCAGGGTGTAGCGCTGGAAGACCTTATTAACGAAGGAAATGTAGGACTTATAAGGGCTGCCAAAGGATTTGATGAGAGCAAAGGATGCCGCTTCATAACATACGCGGTATGGTGGATAAGGCAGGCTATCCTTCAAGCCCTTGCGGAGCAGTCAAGAATTGTGCGTCTTCCGTTGAATCGTGTCGGGGAGCTTTATAAAATGGGTCGTGCCGCAAGGGAGCTTGGCCATTCTCTCGGCAGAAATCCATCTACAAATGAAATTGCCGACGAGCTGGATGTATCCAGGGGTGATGTTGAAGGAATGATGTCGATACACAGTACGCACCTTTCACTTGACAGCCCTGTTTACGAGGGCAGTGATAAGACTTTCCAGGAAATGATCTCCGATGACGACGATGTTCCACCCGATGAAGCTGTAGTCCAGACAGCCATGAAGAGAAGTGTCGCTGGAATGCTGGATATTCTTGACCAGCGTGAAAGAACTATAATCCAACTGTTCTTCGGAATAAACACCGATAGAAGGCATACTCTTGCTGAGATTGGAAGAACAATGGGTATTAGCCGTGAGAGGGTACGACAGTTGAAGAACAGGGCTATTTCCAAACTCAACGACAAAACCGACAGCAAGAATCTGCTGCTTTACCTGAAATAGGAGAACGGGTTCTTCTATGCCAATAGGTACAATCCACTGGCTGCCACATAGATCAAGCAAGGTCGGCAGGCAGTTCATACTTACTGCAACCCGCCTGCGGCTGATGATTCTCAGTTCAGCGCTGTTCCTTACCGGTTTAGCCGCCCTTTTCTTTCATATTGGCGGATTGAACGAGAGGGGGCAGCTCACTGATAACAGGCGTAACGAACTGATCGTTTTCCAGGGAGAGCTGTATCAGCTTTCGGAGCGCGTCATGAACCTCCGGTTACAGCTCGAAGAAATCAGTACAAGGGAGAAGCAGGTACTTGTGGCAGGTGCAGGATTGAACCTCGATTTTTCACAGCTTATTCCGCAGACCTCCCCGATGAGCGAACCTCCGGGAGATAATATGTTCAGATACATAGATGACCTGGAAATGGAGATCATGCTCATGGAGAGACTGGCCGCAGCCGAACAGATGGCGTACGATTCGCTCGCATCCTATTTAATGGGGAAGGATACTGAGCTTGCAAGAATTCCTTCAATCTGGCCTGTCGACGGTATTTTTGTAAGCAATTTCGGCCCAAGGATAGATCCTTTCACCGGTGCTGTCCGGATTCATAAAGGGCTGGATCTTGCCTGCATTTCGGGAACACCTATATATGCTCCCGCTGATGGTGTGATCACCTTCGTGGGCTGGACTGGCGGATGGGGTTTGAATATCGTTGTCAAGCACTCAGATAGAATTTCAACCAGGTATGCTCATTGTTCAGCAGCATGTACTGTTGTGGGGCAGGATGTTAACCGGGGAGACCTGATAGCGAGGGTAGGCTCAACTGGAAGATCGGTAGCTCCCCATCTTCATTACGAGGTTCTCATTAACGGTGTACAGGTTGATCCGGAGGATTACATACTCAGGGAGGGATCGGATTCAGCAGTTTTCTGATCTCAAACATCTGTGGAAATGGCTCATATTCCCACTGGCTCTTATTCTCTTGTTTACCGCCTTTATTTTACAGACAGATCTGGAATATCCATTCAGAGGCGATGAAGAACACTTTATTTCCACAGTAGAGCTTTTCGGAGAAAATTATCATCCACGAACCGCCCTCGATTACCCTGAGGTGACCGGACCTCTTTTCTATTACATGTACGCTTCGTGGGGAAAGCTGACAGGTTTCAATCCTGCAAACCTCAGATTTCTCAATATGCTTCTCTCCGCTGTTACCTTCGTTCTTTTATACCTTCTGTACGGGAAAGTTCTGCAGGATCTGAAGATCGTTCTTCCAGGCCTTCTGCTGCTTCTCTTGAATCCCTACTTCTGGGGACTCAGCATGCATGTATTCACCGATATACCATCCCTTTTATTCATCGTCCTGATTGCATTCGCAGTATACATCGGTACCCCTGTCCTCCTTTTACTTTCCACAGCATGTGCCCTTTTGATACGACAGTATTCTGTCTTTATGGTCATCTCCGCGGCGGCATACTATTTCATTCAATTCCGGACCCGCCATAGATTCGGGAAAGGTTCATTTATCGCTCTTATCTTCGGCGCGGTACCGCTGCTGGTGTTGATGTTACTCTGGAAGGGTACGGCACCACCCACGGGGATTCTCAGGTGGGTTATTGATGATGGTTCAGTGTACAGGCTCAGGTATATCTACATCTACATTATCTTCATCGCAGCCTCGTTATTCCCTCTTCTGATATACGCATACAGAATTCTGTTTATAAACAGAATTGTTATTCTGTCTGGTTTTCTGCTTTCACTGACGTACTTTTTCTTTCCAGTTCAGTCATCCTCTGTCACACTGGAGCAGACTGGGGGAACCACGGTGGGGTTGATGCATAGTTTCATTCGTGGAGTCCTGGATAACTATTACCTTGAACAGTTCGTCTTCTGGATTTTCTGCTGGGCGGGATTTATCACTCTCGTCAGTATCATCCGGACAGACATTGCCAGAATGAAAACTGGAAAATGGGATTTCGGCCATTTCCTGACACTGAGTGTCATCATCTTCCTGCTCATCATGCCATTCTCTTACCAGGTCTGGGAGAAGTACCTTATTGTTGTACTTCCATTCATTCTCCTTCGACTGCTGATGATGATAGGCGCCAGGAGGCTGTCCGACGTAACCTCCTGACAGAAATTCCTGCCAATCCTGATAAAATTGATATATTCAATACTTACTCCCTGAAACTTCCCAAACGTACAAGGGATGTTTTACAGTGTGGTTAAATGTGCAAAGGATTATTTCATGGCCGGTATCCTTGTAAGTGCCTGTCTGTGCGGTATCCCCTGCAGATACGACGGCAGATCAAAACCTGTTGACAGGTTCGTTGAAATGCTCCGCTGCGGTGAGTGCATTCCCTTCTGCCCGGAGAAGCTGGGTGGGCTTACCACTCCGAGAGAACCGGCTGTTCTATCGGGGGGGGACGGCTTTTCAGTCCTTGATGGAGCAGCAAAGGTAATCCTCAGTGACACTGATGGAGACGTGACCGATGAATTTATCAGGGGTGCTGAGCTTTCGGTTATGTACGCCTCATCGCTGAATCCGGAGTCTATATATTTAAAGGAAAAAAGCCCTTCATGCGGTGTCAGGCGCGGGGTGAATATGCCGGGAGTTGCCGCGGCAGCCCTCATAAGATCAGGCTTCAGGGTGGAGGCGGTTGATTGAAAACAGAAGTACATCTCTGGGAACGCTATGGACCTCTTTTCTCACTGGAGGAGAGAGATGTCTACCCGGTTGACATGAAAGAGATCCAGTTCTACCTTGACCTTCGAAAAAAATACCCCGGGAAGTGCATTGAATTGGGAGCGGGTGACGGCAGGCTGACAGGAATATTTCCTGACGGTTCGCTGGTCGTTGCTCTTGAACCTTCCGCATCGATGCTCGGATCCTGGTCCGCTGAGAAGCAAATGAGAATTTCGCGAATCCGGGGCATTGCGCAGAACATACCTCTGAAAAATTCATCTCTGGATCTGGTTCTGTTCCCGTACAACGGGATCCATTGCATTCTGAAGCGGAACGAAAGAAAACAGGTGCTGCGGGAGATAGCCGCAGTACTGAAACCGGGTGGGATATTCTTTGCTGAAGCGTGTCCTGGATTCGATAAACGTCAGGATGAGGAAAGAAAAGAGAGATACGATTACAATGATGACTACACTTCACTGAAACTTGTGGAGTCGGTCCGACATGATTTCAAAAGAGGTTTGATTGTTTTTGACATGGAGTACTCTGGCTCTGCCGTAGTGGATGGTCCGATCGATATCAGCCTTGAACTGGCTCTCATATCCGCAGGAGAACTGCTCTCTGATATAAGGAATGAGGGTATGAGAGTTACGGCGATCTGGGGTGATTATGATCTGGAACCCTGGGCTTCGGATGATTCACCAAGGCTCCTGGTAATGGCCGAGAGGAATGAAAAATGATTATTTTGATCAAAATACTGGTTATCGGTTTGATTTCTACAGGAATGTCCGATATCAGGGAACCATTTCCGTCCCCTGACGGCACGACAGTTGTATTCTGTTTCAGGGGAGACCTCTGGGAGGCTCCTATCTCAGGGGGCACTATGAGATGCCTTGTACCCGGAGAAAGTACCGAGACATCACCCTGCTATTCCCCGGACGGCCGCTTCATAGCATTCACCAGCAGCAGAACCGGTGGGGGAGACGTGTATATCATGGATGCTTCAGGCGGTGTTTCAACCCGCCTGACATATCATGCGGGGTCCGACAGGGTGCTCTGCTGGGGCGCTGCTTCCCAAAGCGTCTATTTTCAGTCATCAAGGGAGGGGGGAAGCTCATGGGTTTACTCCGTTCCTGTAACCGGCGGAACTCCATCTCCTGTTGCCAGGGTTGAAACCGGGAATATCTGCCTGCTGCCGGACGGTATGGCGATCGAGAGAGGGTTTACCAGCTGGTGGCGGAAGCACTACAGCGGTTCCGCCTCCAGAAAGATATGGACATGTTCCGGAACCGACTGGGAGCTGCTGGATGCTTCGGAGCTTGATTCGAAGTGGCCCATGTATTCAGCGCTGAACGATGAAATACTCTTTGTCCGGGAGGATTCGCAGGGGCATGCCGCATTATGGAGCGTACCGGCGGGGGGAGAGCCCCGGCAGAGAACGTTCCTGACCGATGGGGATATAACATTTCCTGCTATTAACTCTACCGGTAGAACCGTCGTTTTTGAATTCAACGGCGGGCTTTACTCTCTCAATGTTTCCGACTGGTCTGTAACCGAAGTTCCGCTGTTACCTGGATCTGATTTTGCGTTTCCTCTTGAGTACGGAGATCTGGTCGGATTTATCACCGATTGCTTCGACATTGATTCCTCGGGTACACAGATCGCTGTAGTGGGAACCGGCGACCTTTTTGCGGGGACTATTGAGGATGGCAGTATAGAGAATATCGTGCAGATCTACTCAGGTGCCCCGAGAGCAAGAGATCCTGTCTGGAGCCCAGGCGGTATGACACTTGTCTACAGTCTTGAACATGACGGGGAAGTTCAGCTGGCTCGAAGTATTTCCGAGAACAGTGATTCCCTGCTGGCGAATTCCACATTTCCTGAAACCGACATCCTTTCTACCGCTTCTGATGTAGCATACAAACCGGAATGGGCACCCGATGGAGAACGGATATCCTATCTGGATCGGGATTCCAGAATGCATGTGTTCAATGTGATAACAGGTCATGACTTCACAGTCTGTGATACTCCGAACATAATTCACCATTCCTGGTCCCCCGACAGCAGGTGGCTTGCTTTCAGTGTACCTGTCCTTGCAGACAAGGAAGAGATCTTTATTGTACCTTCGGATGGCGGAGAACCACGCAATATAAGCAGGCATCCCAACGACGATTTTCAACCCTTCTGGCCCGATGACGGGCGCAGAATCCTGTTTGCGAGCCGGACGGATGATGGCGATTATTCCATTAAGCAGGTCTGGTTTTCAAGGGAGACATGGGACAGTGATTTTGACGAACGCGAGGTACTTCTGGATCAGCCGCTGGAAAGGGTTGATATCGAATGGGACGGGTTGCAGCGGAGAACCGAAACGCTTTGCACTGTGGAAGGTTATTACGATTTCTATGGCGCTTCTCCTGATGGCAGGACAATTGCGTTTCCCGGATGGGATGACCAGGGGAGAATGGACCTCTGGACCGTTGACTGGAAGGGAGAATCTCTTCAAAGGGTAACCCATTCAGGGGAGTATCCGGAGGACATTCAAGTAAACAATGAAGGTGATATCCATTACATTTCCCTCACCGGTTCAGTGCGGAACGCATCCACAGGTTCAGGTATAAGCGGCACACTCGGATGGCATATGCCTGTATGGCGCTCCATAACGGAGATCCAGACCCAGAAGTTCGATGAGGCATGGAGGCTCCTGAGAGACAATTTCTACGACCCTGGTATGCATGAAGTGAATTGGGATTCCGTGCGGACCATGTACCGGGAAAGAGCAATATCAAGTGTTATCAATGAAGATTTCAACGATGTTGTCAGAAGAATGCTCGGAGAATTGTCCGCTTCGCATCTCAGAATTTATGGACCCTGGGATTTCGATTCCTCTCCCGCCTCAGGTTCAATTGGTATCATACCCGATTGCAGCTGGGCCGGGCCGGGGATTCTTGTGGACAGTGTAATTCCCTATTCCCCTGCGGATCTTGAGGATTCGCGCCTGTACCCCGGAGACATCATCATTACAGTTCATGGCATTGATGTAGGACCTAAGGATAACCTTTACAGGGCTCTTCTTCAGAGAAGGAATCGCATAACAAGGTTAAGGATCAACCGTTCCGGTGATCTTTTTGATATAGATATCGAGCCCATTTCCGTCTGGGCTATCCAGAATCTTGTCTATGACGAATGGATCGAAAGAAACAGAAGAGAAGTCGCGAGACTGACAGGAGGGAGGATCGGGTATCTTCACATACCCTCAATGAGTAGCAGTAGCGTTGAGAATTTCCTGGTCGACCTCTTTGCGGAGGGTCTCGGAAGTGACGGTATGATTATTGATATACGCAACAACAGAGGTGGCAATACCCACGATGAGATAATTCGCGAACTTGAGCGTCCGATATACATGTTTTCATCGGACAGGTATGGGAATATTACCTTTGAGCCGCTTGGTGTCTGGCAGAAGCCGCTTGTATTACTCATAAACGAAAGGTGTTTCTCCGACGCTGAGATATTCCCAGAAGGATGGAAACAACTGGACCTTGGCCCTGTCGTGGGAGAGACAACCTATGGGGCGGTGATCGGAACATCCGATGTGACCCTCGTTGACGGTACCGGATTTCGGATACCTGCAACCGGGTGGTATACGCTAACGGGAGAGAATCTCGAGAACAGCGGTGTACAGCCTGACATTCATGTACGCGAGCTTCCCGCCGATGCAGGGCAGAATATCGACAGACAATTGGAGGCCGCAGTCGCAGCTATCATGGATCTCATGTGATACGCAGGGGTTTTCTCCGATTAATCCGCTAAGTATCTTTGCCGGGCTAATGGTGCTTGTTGAAAATGTAACCGAAGGGAGCAGCTGATGAGAAGGACTGTAGTAACAATGCCTGGAGATGGTATTGGAGGCGCAGTACTTGATGAAACGTTGAGAGTTCTGGAAGCTGTGGGATTCGAGGCCGATTACGTTCACGCGGATATCGGTTGGGAATTCTGGAAGAGTGAGGGAAATCCCCTGCCGGACAGGACGATAGACCTGCTTGAAAAGCATAAGATCGCACTGTTTGGAGCAATTACATCTAAACCGAAAGATCAGACTGTTGCCGAACTTGACCCGTCACTGCGGGACAAAGGTCTCGTTTATTACAGTCCAATTGTAGCGATGCGGCAGCATTTTGACCTCGATGTATGCATGAGACCCTGCATAGCCTTTACTGGCAATCCCCTCAACTTCATCCGCAGGGGACCCGGGGATACAATAGAAGAGCCCCCCGTGGACGTGGTTGTATTCAGGCAGAACACGGAAGGACTGTACGGAGGTGTTGAATGGACCGACCCTCCGGACAACGTGTACGATGCCCTTATGAGCCATATCAAATTCGAGAAGAACTTCGCAGATGTTCCACGGAAAGATCTTGCCGTCTCCACCAGGATATTCTCCAGAAACGCATGCAGAAGGATTCTTACAGCGGCGTTTGAATATGCGGACAAATTCGGCTACAAGAGCGTTACAATCTGCGAGAAACCCAATGTTATCCGCGAGACAAGCGGTATGCTGAGGGAAGAGGGAAGGAAGATATCGAAGAAGTTTCCCGATATTGCTCTTTGGGAGACTAACATAGATGCCCAGATGATGTGGCTTACGAAGAATCCCGAGGACTACGGAGTGATAATATCGAGCAACATGTTCGGTGATATCGTATCCGACGGGTTCGCAGGGCTGGTTGGAGGCCTTGGATTTGCCTGCAGCGCCAATATAGGCGAGGAAGTCGCTGTATTCGAGCCGACTCACGGCTCAGCCCCGAAGTATGCGGATTACGAGGTGTCTATCGTAAACCCTATGGCGATGATGCTCTCCGCCTGTATGATGCTTGACCACATCGGTGAGACGGAGAAGGCAGTACGGATAAGGAAAGCCATTGAAACCGTCATAGCCGAAGGCAAAGTTCGCAGCTACGACATGCTGAAGCTTAAGGGCTCTCAGGATGTTCTTGAAAAGGGAGCTGCAAGCACAACTGAAATGGCCGATGCCGTCATCAGTGCTCTGAACTGACCTGAAAGGGACGTACCACATTTGTTCAACTTACGAATTTATTAAAGCGTAATGCGGTACGTCCCCGACTCCAACTCAGGAACTGCTGACCGGGTATCGGCTATATACGGCATTGCAGCACCTGAACTCATACGAAAGGAAAAGCATTGAAGAAACTTATACCTCTGTTACTGATTGTCCTTGCCGGCGCGGTCATGTCAAATGAACCTGGGGAAGCGCTTGAAAATCTGGTTGACGCCTTCTACGAGGGTGATGCATGCGGTGTTGAAGCTTGTCTATCCTCGAATTCGATCAATATGCTCAACATGATGCTGGTGATGGTCAAAATGCAGCCCGATCAGGCCGCAGCTGAGATTTCAGCGGAGCTTGAGATAGCACTGACCGGAGATGAACTCCGTAACTGGACAACAACTGATTTCATATACGTTCTCATCAGCGCCCCCGGTATTACCGATCAGCTTCCAGAGAGAGAGAATATAGAGGTTTCCAGCTGTGACATACAGGGAGACAGCAGCACTGTATTTCTGAATATCTCTGATTATCCCGAAGAGATTCCAATCGCAATGGTGCTTGAAGGGGATGACTGGAAGCTTGGGGAAAGCTTTCTGCAGTCGGAACTGTAATTGAGAAGGATTATTAATGAAAAACAGGATTGAGGCGCTTTTCAGAAAGCAGCTTGACAGGATCAGTGACCCCGAGCTCAGGCGAAAAACTGTTGAGATATGGACCACCGCTGCAGAAGAGGGTGGATGGGAACCGGAGGATCTGGAGAAGATCCCGTTCACACTGCTTACCGATACGCATGGAATCAATCTGATTCAGCATACTATAGCAGTAACCGAAGGCGCCCTGGGTCTTGCCCTTGCAATAAAATCGAACTGCAGGTTGCCGTTTGATATCGACCAGGACATGCTTGTTGCAGGAGGTCTTCTTCACGATGTGGGAAAACTGCTGGAGATCGAGCATACTGATGACGGTTACGTTAAGAGCCTGCATGGCAAGCACGCAAGACATCCCATTTCCGGAGCAATACTGGCTGCCAGATTTGATATGCCGATGGCTATTATCAACATGATCGGCTGCCATGCGAAGGAGGGGGAGGGAAGACCGCAGAGGGTGGAAACGGTTCTTGTTCATCAGGCTGATTTCGCCACTTTCAACCCCATGGTCATGCTCAAGAAAGGCCTGCTGATAACTTAGGGGTTATTTCTATTTATTCGATAATATCAAATATAGAATGGGGCACATAGGTAAGTAAGGTAAGTCCGACCTTGATTGGTTGACCTTGCCTGGCTGGCTTGACTTGTTCCTGTACGGGAACTATTTATGGATATTACTCTTTATACTTACTGAGATTTTGGATCATTGTTCCTTGAGATCATGCATACATTTCATATAGGATGCCCCAACCTCTGGAGGTAAAAAAATGTTGAGAGTACTTATAATTTCATTACTGCTTATTGCAGTAACAGCCGGTGCCGAAGTAGTTTACCGTGCCGAGGAACCTGTAGAAACTGCAGCATATCTTGGCATGGACACTGAAGGTATTCTGGTAGAATTCAACCTTCCCGCTCTTACGGTAGTAGATGAGATCGTAGGAGAATTCGGTTCCGGAAACATTCTGAGAATTCCCGGAGAGGGAATGGGCATGCCTGTCGGCAGTCCGGACCTTCCTCTTGTCAGAAGAATGGTTCTCATTCCCAATACAGGAGCAGTAAGTGTGGAGATCGTTTCATCGGAATCATCTCCCCTCGGAATCTACAATATTCCTCCATTCCAGGAGTATCCCACCAGGAGCGGAGGACCCGCACCTTACAGAATCGATGAGAATCTCTATTCCAATTCCGAGTTTTACCCCTCTCAGTCTGTTTACGTTGAGAGGATAAGCATCCTCCGTGATATCAGGGTTGCATGGGTTGTATTCTCACCCGTGCAGTACAACCCTGTTACCGGTGAAACCACAATCAACACTAATATTTCCGTTCGCCTCACAACTGAAGGTGTCGGCGAGAACGAGCTTTACAAAACCTTCCAGGGATACACACGAAGTTACCTGCCGATCTATCAGAAGGTCCTTGGGTTCGAACAGGGCGGGACCGATGTAATTGACGGCTCCTACCTCGTTATAGGATCCACTGAAAGCATCGCCTACGCGCAGGATCTCATCGACTGGAAATTACAGACAGGTCTGGATGTCCAGTACGGTGTGGTTCCCGGTATCGGCGGGACAGCCAGCGAGATAGACGACTGGATCGAAGACGCTTACAACACCTGGCCCAATCCGCCAGAGTGGATTCTTATCGTAGGCGACGAGAACGTTGTACCACCTCCATATTATGGCGGAGAAGAAGCTGATAACCAGTACGGTGTCATCGGATCGGGTCACGACCCAAGCATACATATCGGCAGGCTCTGTGGAGATACAGGTACGCTAGCTTACCAGAGCTGGAAGATAGAAAGCTACGAGAACGATCCTTACGAGCCTGCTTCAACCTGGTTCCAGCATGCCATCAGCATCGGTTCAGACGATTTCCAGGATCCGCTGATGTCGTACAGGTACGCTCAGGTATTCATGGCACATGATATGACCACTACGCTTTACTGCCCCAACAGTTCACATGGGGGTATTTACCCTACGATCGCAAACATATCCGCCGAGGTTAACAGCGGACTTTCACTGCTAAGTTATATTGGACACGGATCCCAGACAACCTGGGTGACAACAGGTTTCAGCAACAGTAATGTAGCGGCACTCACAAATGGCCGCAGGCTTCCCTGGATCAGTTCAATCGCCTGTCAGAACAGTTCCTTCGACAATTCAACAATGTGTTTCAGTGAAGCATGGATGACCTCCGGTTCTGTAGCAGATCCCAAGGGCGCAGTCGGCTTCATGGGCGCAACCATGGACAGTCCTGTCGGCCCTACGGATTCTCTGGCCATGTACCAGTTCAGGGGATACTTTGAAGAGGAAATGTACCACATGGGAGCGGCCTTCGATTACGGCAAGATAATGGCATATCTTTATACGGGACACGCAGGTAACAGTAACATGCACATGATAATGGGCTGCCCCGAATTCGATATTTTCACCGATACATCGCCCATTGTGCATCTGGCCGGGGACCATGCCACAACGATCGCAGAAGGCAACTGGAATGTAACTGTAACCGCTGGCGGATCACCTGTTGAAGGTGCGCTTGTAGGTGTTGTTCAGGACACCGCATTGCTTCAGAGCGGTTATACGAACGCTTCGGGCCTTGTAACCCTTGCTATCCCGTCAATTCCCGGTACAGGTGATGTTACGGTTACGAGTACACATCATAATCTGTATCCCTACGTGGGTTCGGCATCCGTTTCCGGAACCGGTACTGCCGGCGACGAGATCGGCGCACTGAGCTTAAATCTTTCCGCTCCGGCACCGAATCCGTTCGCTGGTTCCACTGCAATAGCATTTACCCTTCCTGCTGCCGGGAACATGTCCCTGGATATTTACGATGTATCCGGAAGGCTCGTGACCAGCATCGCATCCGGCGAAATGCTTGCAGGAAGCCACTCTGTGCTCTGGGCGGGAACCGATTCCGAGGGTGCCCCGGCACCCGGCGGCATCTACCTGCTGAGACTTACTGCCGGCGGCAACACCATGACAAGGTCCTGCGTGATCATCAGATAAGAACCTGATTCAATCTTCCTTGGGGGGCATGCTTCTATTGCATGCCCCCGCTTTGGTATTTCAGCAGGTTGACGGTTCGTACCTTAAATCACTAGATTTCAGCGTTATTAAAATTGTGCCGAAGCTTGGAGATGGCTGTCCGAGAACAGTTCACCGGCGGGTGTCCGGTGTTATCGCCACGCCACGATAGATTCGTGAGGCACTGAAAAACGGAGGTTGCTCAATGTCAAGATATCGCGGTCCGAAATT
>JAGLOY010000065.1 GCA_023138735.1 Candidatus Aegiribacteria sp.
GAACATGGCGGCAGATGGCGCAGGAAAAGAGCTTCGACTTACAGGCTTCAGCTTATAGAGAAACAGAAGATAAGATTCAACTACGGCCTGTCTGAAAAGCAGCTTCGCAAGTATTACAGTAAAGCCACTTCAATGAAGGGTGAAACCGGTCATAACCTTCTGCAGCAGATCGAGCGCAGATTGGATAATGTAGTAGCCAGATCAGGTTTCGCTATATCCATACCTGCTGCACGTCAGCTTGTCTGCCACGGCCACGTAACCGTGAACGGCAGAAAACTGGACATACCGTCCTACTTAGTAAGGGTCGGTGATGTTGTCTCGCTCAAGGAGAAGAGTAAGAAACTTAAAGTCGTCGAGGCTAACATCACGGAGGGTTCCGGTATTGGTGTACCGGCATTTCTTGATGTTGATCCCTCCGCAAGGAAGATTATTATGAAGGTGCTTCCTTCCAGGGAGGATGTTCCTCTGGAAGTAGACGAGCGTATGGTTGTCGAGTTCTACTCCAAATAGAGGTTTCAGTATAAGAAAACCCGTGGAAAGCCATGCATTCCACGGGTTTTCGTGTTGATCGAGAATTATCTGGAGTTCAGCTTAATCCATATCATCAAGGATAACAGCCCATGCGTAGCCGTTCTCTTCAACTTCGATTCCCCAGAGGGTGTAAGTGTCTCCGTCTACATCCTCTACTTTCATATCGTAGGTTCCCGGATCTACCCAGACAGTGATTGATCCTGATTCTGTAAGGATCTCGCTTCCAAGGCGATCTTCACCCCAGGGACCGTCCGAAGGATCCACGTATACATAATAAATGTCCCAGCCGCCAAGAGCGTTCACGATGGTGACCGGTGCAATACCATCACCGGTATCGAGAGAAACACCTTCATACACTTCGGTATCTGAGAAGGAATCGAGGTCATCGAGAGTTACGATCCACTCGAAACCGCCGGCATCAACTTCAACTTCCCAGAGTGTATAAGTGTCGCCGTCTTCATCCTCGACCTGGATGTCATATGTTCCGGGGTCAACCCAGACGATAAGTTCGTCGTCCTGGTAGAGCAATTCTGAACCCATACGGTCATCACCCCAGGGCGCGCCTGCGGGATCAACGTATACCCAGTATATGTCCCATCCCCCAAGGTCATTGATGATTGAGATGTATGTACTTCCCTCTCCTGTTTCGACTATCTTGGGTTCGATGAATTCGTCTTCTTCCCATCCGGAATCAAGATCGTCGAGCGTTACATTCCACTCGTAGCCTTCGGCCCCGATCTCAACCTGCCACAATGTATATGTGTCGCCGTCTTCGTCCGTAACCATCATGTCCCAGGTGCCTTCTTCGATCTCAATAGTGAAGGATTCTCCGGGAGCAAGGATATCGGTACCAAGCTGATCTTCACCCCATGTTGCGTCGGAAGGATCAATGAGTATGAAGTATATATCCCACATCTCAAGCCCGTTTGTAATGGTTACCTCAACCATTGCGACTTCATCGGTATCTTCTACTGGAGTTGGTGTCCCCTCTTCCGCCTGTTCACCGCAGGCGGTAAACAGCACGATAGCAAGTATACCGAGAAGCAATGCTAATCTCTTCATCAAGTTTCCTCTCTCTCTATTTCCGGTTTTCCGAACCGGCACGGTTCAAACGTTAACAAATCACAAACTATTCGTAACAAATAAAGATTGGACATAGGAACCGGTGAGGGCTGCATCGATGCTGCTTCTGAATAATTCTTCCAGATTGAGCTTCCAGTACCCCCCCTCGAAAACCATTGAATACTTCCGAAATTCACCGGAAGAAAGAGTAATATCCGCCCTATCTCCCTGCACGAAAATCATAGTTACATCTCCACTGAAGTCAATGTACTCTCGGCATAGTATCGGAAGGAGGTCCACACCATATCTGAATCCGTGAAGTCCTCTGGTCTGCAGATCAGAAGCAAGTGAATCGAGCAGAAGCATGGTTGAGGAACTAAGCTCCGCGGCAGCCGATTCCCATTCATTCCTGTTGATGCTTTCTGCTGTTTCGCTGTATCTGTCGAGAATATTCTGTTGTTTTGCCGACCAGGAGCAGGATATCAGGGTTGGAAGCAATACAAACAGTATCGTGAGAACATAGTTACGCAAATGGAACATGGTTTTCCCCTGCCCGTGATAACAAATACATTATAGTCTGTTCCTTTCATTCGTCCTCGTCAATGTCGGGGTGGTTTGGCTATTCGATATCCTGTTATTATTCATGCAACCATTGGGAGGTTTTGATTTGTCATTCATGGGCAGCGGTGAGTTTCAGCTGGAATTTCCCTGGACGGGAGAACTGGACGCGGTAACAGGAATACCACCGAGAAAAGCTCTGGACAGCAGCTTGCCACTCCTTCTCAGGATAATGGGAGAGGAAAATCTTCCCCTCTCAGTCATTATGATCGATATTGATCATTTCAAGAAATTCAACGACAAATGGGGTCATGATACGGGGGACAAAGTTCTGCATCACGTAAGCCGAATAATCCGCAATGCTGTGAGGTACCGCGGCGAAGCTTACAGATATGGCGGTGAAGAGATCACATTGCTTCTTCCAAACACATCATCGGACGAGGCTTCGGCGGTGGCGGAGAGGATTCGCCGAAGTATCTACGATTCGCCATTGGAAAGACAATCGGGAGAAGATGATGAAACTTCGCAAATTCCACTCTCTGTGACCATATCACTGGGTGTTAGCACTTTTCCTTCAGTTGCCGGCAGCGAACTCCTTGTTGCTGCTGACCAGGCTCTTTTCGATGCCAAAAAGGGAGGCAGAAACAGGGTTGCCATATACAATTCCAGAAAAAAGGATGAGAGTTTACCGGTTGTTCTCGATGTCAGATTCCCGGCTGCTTCCTCAATCAGTGAAGGCAGCTATATAATACTTACACGCTGGTTTCGGCACCGAGGTGAACTCACCGAGATCGAAGCTCGGGAAATATCCGATCCCGGCAGGGGGGTCAGGGAAATTGCCGAAGGACCTGTTCCACCGGGCGGACCTGTAACCGCCGAGATCAGAGGCCGTGTTACGGCAGTTGAGCGGCGCGGTGCTTCCACGTTCTTCAGTTTTGAGGTTGAAGCAGAAGTTCTTGACCTTATGTTTCATCACCTTACAGATCGCAATTCATGAAATCCTTCCTCTGTGGTGGACTATGGGCAGGTCCTGCACAGGGTGTACTTCCTCCTTCGAAAATATCCATATCCGGGGAGAGGATTATGGATATCTCCCCAGTTGCCGGTACGCATTCACATCTGTTTGTAATACCTGGTTTTGTGGACGCTCACTGCCATTTCTGCTGGAGCGGGCTTGAAAGCCTGTATCTTGATCTTTGCGGAACCGCATCCGCAAAGGACCTGCTTGATCTGGTTTCCTCTGAGATCGATTCGGAGGGAACGGGGCGAATTCTCCGGGGGTTCGGATTCGACTGCAGCAGTTGGACTAATCCAGTGCTTCCATTGCTTGCGGAACTGGACAGAGCAACGGGAAACCGCCCGGTTTTCATAAGAAGGATCTGCTGTCATAAAGCCCTTGTGAACTCAGCTATGCTTGATATCCTGCCAGAAGAATGTCCCGGAGTGGATTACACAACAGGTATCATCAGAGAAGGCGTTATTTTCGATTTTGAAAGCCTTTTTCCGCCTGAGCCGTACACTCTGGATAAGGCATGTTCAAAGGCGACTGAACTGGCTTTTTCCTCAGGAGTCACAGCATTATGTACTTTCGAACCCCTTATAACCACTGAAGTACTTTTGAAAAACCGTCCTTCCATACGAATGTCCATCTGTCTATTCGGAAAGGACGCCGGCTTCCCTGGAGAAGCACCCCGCTCTCTGGAAAGGATTATTCCTGGAATTGATGGTCTGAAATTCTTCCTTGACGGATCCCTCGGGGCATCTACTGCGGCTGTTTCGGGGAGCTATGCAGACGGTACTGTTGCCGAGCCTCTGCTTTCGGATGAACAGGTTCTGCGCAGTCTGGAATTAGCGGACAGTCTTGGCCTGATGCCTGTTTACCATGCAATTGGGGGCAGGGCACTGGCTCAGATCGACAGGGTAAGCCATAATTTCCGTAAGGAGCGGAAAATGGGATATCCCCGAACGGTGAGAATTGAGCATGCTGAAGAACTAACAGCAGACTGGCCCGGCTGCTGGGATACTTCGATTCACAGGTTCGTTATGCAGCCAAATTTTGTTAGCAGGTGGCAGAATAAAGGGGGCCTGTACGAAGGAATACTTGGAAGGGATAGAGCCTTGGCTCTCAACCCTTTCAGCCTGGTTGCAGATGCTGGTTTCTCTCTTGGTTTCAGCAGCGATGGTATGCCTTTTGGCCCGCTTCTGGGACTTGGCGGCGCTACAGACCATCCATTGGATGAATTCAGGATCGATACCGCCACTGCACTTAACGCTTACACATTGGAAGCAGCAGCGATTTGCGGTTTTCAGGATATTGCAGGAGACCTGACCGCGGGAAGAGTTGCAGATATGACTGTACTGTCCGCTGATCCCTTCCATACCTCCTGGGATGAGATTGAAGTTGCTGCAACGATCGTCGGCGGCCAAATTGTGTTCGGACCGGAAACGCTTCTGGAGGATGTCTGATGGAAAGAATTGACTGGTTGGATCCCGTATCTGTCGGGAAGTTCATTGTGCGCAACGCTCTTTCGGAAGACAGAGTGATGGATGACGTTACAACCTCGTCACTTTCAGTACTTCGGGGTGATAGCAGTACCTGTATCGCTTCTGCCAGGGAAGAGCTGATCTCAGCTGGATGGTTTCTTGTTGAACAGGTTTATTCCGAACTATCCCTTCTGGCGGGGATGAATATTCAGAGGATTCAGAACATTATTCCCGACGGGTCTACCGCCTTTGAAGGAGACAATATCGGTTGTCTGCAGGGTTCCGCTGATCTGCTTCTGAGAGGGGAGAGAGTAGCCCTGAACCTGCTCTGCCGTCTCTCCGGGATAGCCACCCTGACAGGGAAATACGTTGAGACTGTAAAGGGAACGGGGGTTGAGATTCTGGACACCAGAAAAACAACTCCCTGTCTGCGAGCCCTGGAAAAATACGCAGTGAGGGCAGGCGGAGGAGTGAATCACCGTTTCAATCTGGCAGAACTTGCCATGGTGAAGGACAATCATACTGCAGTTGCCGGGGGATCAGGAAAACTGCACAGCGTAATACTCCGTATAAAGGAGAAGGGAATCCCAGTCGAAATAGAGGTGGATTCCATTGATCAGCTTAAGAAAGTACTTGATGAAAACCCCGACAGAATTCTGCTCGATAACATGAATCCCGATACACTGAGAGCAGCAGTACGGGCGGCATCCGGAAGCGGTATCTACCTTGAGGCTTCCGGAGGGATAACACTGGAGAACTTAAGGGAAGTTGCAGGTACCGGAGTTGACGGGATATCTTCCGGTGCCCTTACTCATTCGGCTCCATCGGCGGATATAGGATTTGACTGGGGGATTATATGAAAAGACTTGTGCTTGATATAGGCAATACCAGGACTTCTGTGGGAGTATTCGCAGATGGAAGACTCAATGTTCAATGGAGGATAACAACCAGGCACTGGACTGCCGATGACCTCTGGGTTATCCTGAGCTCGCTACTGAAAGCGGACGATTGTGATCTCCCCGAAGGGATTGCCTACGCCTGCGTTGTTCCCCAGGTCCGCCATGCTCTCCTGAATCTCTCCAGAAGGTACATCAATGTGGATCCGATTGAAGTAACTGTAGAAACAGCGGGGATTACAATTGATTACGAATTCCCCCACGAACTGGGCGCTGATAGACTGGCAAATACAACAGCTGTTCTAAAACTCGGGTCGCTTCCAGCTATTGTTGTGGATTTTGGAACAGCCACTACTTTTGATGTTGTCAGCAGCGAAGGGGCTTACCTTGGCGGAGCAATAACTCCCGGAGTAGGCACCGCTGCGGGGGAGCTGTTCAAGAAGGCGGAAAAGCTCAATCCGGTTGACCTTGAGTTCCCCGTTTCCCCACTCGGAAAGAGTACTGCTGAAGCTGTCTGCTCGGGGGTTCTTCTCGGGGCTGTTGGAGCGGCTGACCACATAATTGACGAACTTTCAAAAACAATCGAAGGAGTTCCTGAAATATGGGCTACTGGAGGCTGGGCACCAGGTATCGCAGGAAAGTGCAGAAATCGAATGAAGGTATGTCCCGAACTTACACTTGTAGGAATAGATTGTATTGGTGAAAGGTATTCCAATGAAAACTAAAAAGATACTGCTGGGAATCACCGGCAGTGCAGCAGCCTTCAAGGGAGTCATGCTTGCCTCCCTGCTGCGAAAGGAAGGCTTCGAAATTGATGGTATTCTTACTCCTGCCGCTCTGCGGTTCATTTCCGAAACTCAGCTGGCATGTGTAACTGGAAGACCCGTTTACAGCTCGCTATTCACTATGCAGCCCGGTGATCCTGTTCCCCATATTACGCTGACCGACAGTATTGATCTCTTTGCAATAGTTCCTGCGACGGCCGATTTTATCGGTAAGTCCGCTAATGGACTGGCCGATGATCTTCTGTCTTCCGCATTTTTGGCGTGCTCCGCCCCTGTTATTATGGCTCCTTCGATGAATACCAGAATGTGGAACAACAGCGCTGTAGTCGCCAATTCAGAGATACTGAAAAGTTGTGGAGTAATGTTTGCAGGTCCGGTCATGGGGCCTCTTGCCTGCGGCGCGGAGGGCATGGGCAGGCTGATGGAACCTGAAAGTATCCTCAAGTTGTGTATGGATGTTCTGTCTGGCAGAAACTGAAATGGTCCCACTTCCAACCATGCAATGGATGGACGGATTTCTGCGGCTTCTTGACCAGAGGCAGCTTCCATCCGAAGAAACTTATATCGACTGCAGGGATATCGATTCACTGGCGGAGGCCATCAGAACCCTTGCCGTCAGAGGGGCGCCTGCAATTGGGATAGCAGCAGCTTTTGGCGCTGTGATTGCTGCTTTAACCGCAGATCCCGGTAAAGAGTATGATGATGCCTTTTACTCGAAGATCGAAATGCTTGAGCGAACAAGACCTACAGCTGTAAACCTTTTTCATTGTCTTGAGATCCAGAGAGATGTCTTCCGCAGAAATCCGGGCAGGGAAAACGCCGTCCGGATGCTGCTGGAATCCGCTCGAAACATGATGCAATCTGATCTTGATGCCAGCAGACGTATGGGATGCTTCGGTGCAGATCTTCTGGATAAGGGTTCAGTTATTCTGACCCATTGCAATGCTGGAGGATTGGCAACCGCAGGCTTGGGAACAGCCCTTGCAGTTATATACGAAGCATGGGACCGCAACCTTCTGTCAAAAGTGTATGCTGATGAAACCCGCCCGCTTCTTCAGGGCGCCAGATTGACAGCCTGGGAGCTTTCGAGAGCGGGTATTCCTGTTGATGTGCTTCCCGATTCCGCAGCAGCTTCGCTTCTGAGAAACGGTGAGGTCGACGCTGTTATAGTCGGCAGCGACAGGATTGCCGCCAATGGTGACGCTGCTAACAAGATAGGTACCTATCAGCTCGCGCTGGCTGCAAAAGCCCATGCGGTTCCCTTCTACATTGTTGCACCTCTTTCCACTTTCGATATTTCCACTTCGCTCGGGAGTGAAATTGAAATAGAACAGAGGGGCAGGGATGAATTGGCCTGCCTGGGAGGCAGGAAACTGCTTCCGGAAGCAGCAGGCGTATGGAACCCGGCATTCGACGTAACACCTGCCTCGCTCATTACAGCGATTATCTGTGAGGAAGGTGTACTCTTTTCTCCGGACACTGAATCGATAAAATCGGTACTCGGGGGAGTTCATTAATCCGAAATTAGTTTTGATTATCAATACTCTTGAAGACATGATGTTACTTCACTTGATGGATACCGTTTATCATGTCGATCAACCGGAGGTTGGAGTTTAAGACGACTTGCATTATTCTACGGAGTATTCAGATATCCTGTTCAGGTGATTCTGACTATGATGCAGCACTTCAAAACAGGAATAGAGTGCATTTAAGGAGGGATTTTGGGCTGTACAATTGGTATTGACCTGGGAACAACTAACTCTTGCATGTCAATAAGCGAAGGTGGAAACGCCATCGTTATTCAAACCGGAGAAGGCCCAAGAGTCATGCCTTCTGTTGTTGCGTTCACACCTGCGGGAGACAGGCTTGTAGGTATTGTTGCCAAGAGGCAGGCGATAACTAATCCCAAAGAGACAATAACAAGCGTTAAAAGGCTTATGGGAAGAAAGTACGATGAACTCAGCAAGGGAATATTCAATGTGTCCTACGACATCGTTCCCAATGATAAGGGGGACGCTATCGTCAGGATAGGAGACGGCAGAACATTCACCCCACAGGAGATTTCCTCGATGATCCTTCAGAAAATGAAATACAGGGCGGAGGAATACTTAGGGGAGGAAGTCACCGATGTCGTTGTTACGGTACCCGCACATTTCAATGAGGTACAGAGAAAGGCAACAAAGGACGCTTGCACAATTGCCGGCCTGAATGTAAAACGTGTACTTAACGAGCCTACCGCTGCTGCTCTTGCCTTTACCGACGCAGTCGAACGGAGAAAGATAGCCGTATTCGATTTCGGAGGCGGTACGTTTGACATAAGCGTTCTTCAGGTAGTGAATGGCATATTTGAAGTCAAAGCCACAACTGGAAATACTCAGCTTGGCGGGGACGATTTCGACGCGCTGCTGGTTGAATGGATCATGACAGAATTCGAGCGGGATACGGGCATTAACCTCAGAGATGACCCTGTAGCCCCTCAGAGAGTTCGTGAAGCAGCTGAAAGAGCCAAGTGTGAACTTTCTGCTGCACTTGAAACTTCGATTAATCTTCCCTTCATTGCTTCTGGTGATCAGGGACCTGTTCATCTTGAAATGCTGATTACACGCGGCCTGTTCGAGGGGCTCATCAAGAATCTGATTGAAAGCACACGGCCTCTCTGCGAGCAGGTTCTGAAGGATGCCGGGCTTACGCATGAAGATCTCGAGACTGTTGTTCTTGTCGGTGGATCCACCAGGATACCAATGCTCAGAACACTTGTTGAGGAAGCCTTTCATCAGGAACCTGTTCACAGTGTAAATCCTGACGAAGTAGTTGCAATGGGGGCCGCAATTGCCGGATCCGTAGTTTCAGGACAGAGGAAGGATCTTGTACTTCTTGATGTAACTTCACTTACACTGGGTGTCGAGACTCTCGGCGGTGTTATGGCACCCATAATCGCGAAGAACAGCCCTCTTCCTATCAAGAGAAGCAAGATGTTCACCACTGCGGTTGATAATCAGCAGATTGTGGGAATTCACGTTCTTCAGGGAGAACGGGAACTCACCGAAGATAACAGGAGCCTGGCAAGGTTCGAGCTTGTCGGCATCAGACCTGCGCCCAGAGGTGTTCCCAGGATAGAAGTGGCATTCTCGATCGACGCCAATGGAATACTGTTTGTAAACGCCAAGGATGCGGTTACAGGAAAGCATCAGGAGCTGAAGGTTAACCCCAGTGGCGGACTTTCAGATGATGATATACGGGAGCTTATTCGGGATGCAAGGCAGTACCGGGAATCAGACCGTGACAGATCCAAGCTGGTAGAGGAGCGGAATGTTGCCGATCAGTTAATATACGAGGCATCTAAGCTGCTTAATACAAACAAGGACAGGCTTGACGGAGACTCACTGGCAGAGCTTAAATCAGCCCTCGATGAATTGAGAAATGCCCGTGACAGATCCGACCTAGCATCTATAGAACGTGCAAAGAAGGATCTTACCATGGTCCTGCATACTTCGCGGAATTTACTGAATATGATGGATACCCTAAATGAAAAAGATGACTCGAGTGAGTTAGATTCGCAGGGTCAGAAAGAGGGCAAGGACTGACCGCTCCGCTTCCGATGAATTGCACTGACTATACATGTTGTTTTCCATCATAAGCATTTCCTTACTATATTTCTGCTTCGGAAATAGATGAAATAAATTATTTGAACCATATTACGGATGTGATTCCATGAGCAGCAATCCATACGGCGTTCTTGGTGTTGAGCGGGACGCTGATCATGCTACGATTAAAAGCGCTTACAGGAAGCTTGCACTGAAATATCACCCTGACCGGAATCCCGGAGACAGGGCTGCCGAAGAGAAATTCAAGGAGATAACCCAGGCTTACGAAATTCTGAGTGATCCAAGCACAAAAGATAGATTCGACAGAACAGGCTCGGCTGATGGAATGCCCGACATGTCGGACTTCTTTGGTGGATTTGGAATGGACGATGCCCTTCGGGCTTTCCAGGATATTTTCGGATTCGGTCGTCCAAGGGAAGCTTCCTCTGGCGAGGATGCCGTGATTGATATTGAGCTGAACCTTGAAGAAGTTACCCTTGGCTGTTCCCGGGAGATAACGGTTCGCAGAAATGAGCATTGCAGCGTTTGCGATGGAACCGGAGCGGATCCCCGGGAAGGAATGAAACAGTGCGAGAGGTGCGATGGACAGGGGAGGATCAGAACTGTCAGGAGAACTCTCCTGGGAGCAATGCAGTCGGTTTCGATCTGCCCCGCCTGCAGAGGCAGGGGCAGTTTACCAGTAAAAGAATGTTCCGGCTGCCTCGGATCCAGGCTTGAATCCAGAGAAAGAAAGATCTCCGTAGATCTTCCTGCAGGTGTTTCCGAGGGGCACTTTGTAAGGCTCAGGGGACAGGGGCATTTCCCTGGAAGTGATGGACACCCCGGGGATCTTATTCTAAGAATAATGAAAATCGATTATGGAGAATACGATCGCGTGGATTACGATCTGATATACAGAACCAGAATATCCTTTCCCGATGCGGCACTGGGCACTGAGATCATTATTCCCGCTGTTGAGGAAGGAACCATGAATATTACTATTCCTCCGGGAGTGCAGCCGGGTGAGAGGCTTGTTCTGAAAAGAAAAGGTATAAGGAAACTGAAGGGTTTCGGCAGAGGCAATATCGTAGTGGTCGCCGATGTTTACGTCCCGGAAAAGCTTTCAAGGAAGGAGAAAAAAGTACTGAAGGAGCTTGGTGAATCAGAACATTTCGTACCCTCATCATAGTTGCTGCAGGAAATTTTTTACCATGACCAGTTCCCATGCGCGATTGGAATTTTGCAAGATCCTTGAGGATATCACCACCAGAACCGGGAGCAGTATGGGAAGCGAGAAGGTCATGTCTCTTACCCCCGGCTGGACACTGGAAGAGGCCAGCGAACGCAGGCGTGAGACCGAAGCTGCATCGGTACTTATCGATAACGACATCAGGATTCCAGCGGGAGACAGCGACAGCCTTCGAGATATATGCAGCCACCTTGATGATGGTGCAATATTACTTGACCCGAAGCAACTGAGAACTGTCGGTTCAATACTGGCCGGAATGGATCGATTCCACGAGTCCATAGACTCCGTCAGTGTCGATTATTCAGCTCTGGATAAGCATCTTAAACGTATACCCAGGTTTGCGAAACTTTCTGAAAGGCTCGTTTCGATAACTACACCCGATGGGGAACTCTCCCCGGATGCATCCAGGGAACTCTCCCGATTGTTCAAACAGGTGGATAGACTCAAGAGAAAACTGTCAAAGAGAATAGCTGGCATTTCAACTGCACTTTCGGGTAGAAATCTACTCAGAGATATCCCTCCTACATTAAGAGATGGAAGGTATGTTCTGCCCGTAATCTCCTCAAGGAAAAGCGATGTTCGCGGAATAGTTCATGACCGGTCCGAAAGCGGTGAGACAATATTCATTGAACCTTCGGAACTTGTTGAAGACGGCAATGCCATGAGGGAAGCCTCACTGGACCTTGATTACGAGAAGAGGAGGATACTGAAGGAAGCTTCACTTGAGGTAAGGGAGCATCTGGACAGCCTGAAGAAGTGTTTTGAAGCATCAGCTTTCCTTGACGCAGTTTTCGCCAGGGCCTCTTATCACCGAGATCATAGAACGTTCTTTCCTCCGGAAGGCAGCCTCTCACTCCGGAACCTCAGACATCCTCTTATATCCGAAAAAGAAGTTGTCGGTAACAGTGTTGAACTCCCTCCCGACTGGAGGGTCCTTATTGTAAGCGGTCCTAATGCAGGCGGAAAAAGTGTACTTCTCAAAGCGGTGGGACTGGCCGCCTTCATGGCTCAATCCGGTATAGGTTCGTTCGTGGACGTAGATTCAACAATCCCCTTCTTCGGCAGGGTGTACGTTTCAATTGGAGACCAGCAATCGATAGCCCAGCACCAGAGCACTTATTCCGCACGTCTGCTTGAACAGCTTGAAATGCTCCAATCGCCCGGCGTAAGCTCACTTGCCCTGATCGATGAACCGGCTGCCGGGACGGACCCTCTTACGGGAGCTGCTCTGGCTGCCTCTGTCCTCGAGCGTCTGGCCGAGACAGGTTGCAGGGTTATTGTTACAACGCACCAGGGGCAACTCAAGAGCTTCGCACATGGAAAAACAGGCTTTTTCAATGGATGCATGAATTTCCGGAAAGATTCGC
>JAGLOY010000066.1 GCA_023138735.1 Candidatus Aegiribacteria sp.
GGGGTCGGACGTCACTTGCGACACTTAGGCTCAACACCACTTACAGGGGCACCGGTATTTGTGTATTTGGAACATTCCAGTTACTCATGAGTACAGTTTATGTATTAAGTGAATGTTATCTGTATAAATCAGACATTCTTGGAGGTAGATATTGTCATTATTCCCTTTCTGGAACTCTTGGATAGAATCAAATCCATTCATCAGGAAGGAAGATGATGTCGATGATAAACTGCTGCATCGGGATGTCAGCACTGCTGTTGCTGATAATTGCATGCTCCCCGACGGGTACTGAGGATATTGTTGTATCTGTAACTCCAGAACAGACAATTGAACAACTTCGAGAATCTTACATAGAGCAGAATTTCTCTGATTATACAAACTGCTTCGCAGACAGTTTTGTGTTTGTACTTCATGAGCAGGACTGGGAGTGGAATCCAAATGACCCGGATTCCTGCTGGTTTCTGAGTTCGGAGTTAGCTTATTCTGAAGATCTTTTTCTGAGCGTACCGGGAATCTCACTAGAGCTTGAATGCACTCCTACATACATATGGCCTGATGACTCAACAGCATTGGGCATGACCTGCCCGTTTGACCTTGAGGTATATGTCGATAGTGCACACACTTCGGGTTACAGATCTGCAGGAGATGCAGTATTCAGATTTGTGGAGGTCAGTGATGAAGTGTGGATGATCGATTACTGGAAGGACCAATCGGATACAAGAGGTTCAAAGGAGTCTTCAACCTGGGGCTTTGTAAAAGCTGTTTTCTCCTAAGGCTTCATATGTAGTCAGATTTCGGTTCAATATCCTTCTCGATTCTCTTACAGATTGAAGAGAACCGGGCAATAGATGATCTTGATGGTGAGGATACTCTTATCCATCATGTTCAGAAAAAGTTCGAATATTGTCTACTGTGGCCCGCCAGAGGATACCCTCCTCCTAGAAGAGGTTCTATCTGAATACCATCCTTGACTGTTGCTATTTCGAAGAATATTCTCAGTACAGATATTCAGTATGCCATTTCGTGTTGCAGCTGGATAATAATTGTTAGGCACAGGAGAGATATGAAGAACAGATGTAAATGGTGTGGAAAGAATCCTTTCTACATCGCTTACCATGATGATGAATGGGGTATTCCTGTTCATGATGACCGACTCCTGTTTGAGTTCCTTATTCTGGAAGGGGCACAGGCCGGACTGAGTTGGCTGACAATCCTGAAAAAGCGAGAGAATTACAGAAAGGCGTTTCATAACTTCGATTATGATCGAATCGCCAACTACACAGAAACAGATGTAAGACGCCTGCTTGCCGATGCCGGTATAGTGCGTAATCGCCTTAAGATCGGATCGGCCATCAAGAATGCACAAGGAGTTCTTGATATCCGAGAGGAATGCGGATCACTTGACTCATATCTCTGGCGCTATGTTGATGGTATCCCTAAGCAGAATGCCAGGAAATTCGTTGCAGAGCTTCCGTCGAAAACAGCACTGTCCGACGCGCTGAGCAAAGATCTGAAGAAACGAGGATTCAATTTTGTCGGCTCAACTATCATCTATGCATTCATGCAAGCGGTCGGTATGGTAAACGACCATACGACTGACTGCTTTCGATACAATGAAATCAAAGAACTTGCCCGCTCAGATAAATCCAGCGTATGCGATAAGCAGTGTCGCTGATCTACAGACGTTGAAACTGAGCGAAGTAGCATATGGCTGTATCAAACGACTATATTGAGTTTATACTTGATCAATTCTCGATGTGGGATGGAGTCACTGCGCGAAGGATGTTTGGCGGAGCCGGACTCTATCGTGACGGCAAGATGTTCGGTATTGTCGCTGACGATGTTGCATATTTGAAAGTTGATGAAACAAACAAAGACAAATTTCTGGCAGCAGGATCATCACCATTTAAACCGTACCCAAACAAACCAACAACCATGCCATATTATGAGATACCCGCAAACATATTGGAGAATCCAGAAGAACTTATAGAATGGGCAGAAGAATCACTGTCCATTCAGAGGAAACGGAAATGACTTTTCGATATATTGAGCCCTCGCGCAACTTGACCACTTGTGTGGCTTCGGCATATTTTACCAGCAATCAAGTTCTCATATGTGAGGACGCTAGGTGATATAGAAGAAGAACAGGACATATATAAATTACTATGTACAACAAGATACTAACCTCAATTCCACAAATTAGAAACCAAACCTCTAAAAATGATGCTATTGAATGGGAAATTCCTCAACAGGTTTCAGTAGCACTCGCGTTTATTGATAAATGTGGATATACGGTAATCGCCAAAGTAAGAATTGATAAGAAACACTGGTGGAACCGACCATGGAAAACCTTTATAACACATGCCCCATCCCCGGCCGAAGCTATCAAGAACGGACTGGAATTTCTTGAGAGCTACGGCTACACAATAGATTATAATACCGACCAATTCGAAGAGATGATTGGCAATCCAGATAATTCTTAGGATAAGAAATCTGGATTCTCCTGCCATTGAGACAGTATGAAATTCAGGGATTACAGGATGTCTTCCAGCGGCATATTGAGGATTTCCGTTACGGGCAGAACGAATCTTCCACTTCTCAGTATATCTATTTTCCTTCCATCACTATACACCGCAGTTACCGAATCCAGTGAAGTGTATGGAAGGGTAACATCCGTGTGAGTGTTGGTGTACGCTTCCTCGGGTACGGTATGCCGCAGTGCTGATTTATCGTTTTGTACCGCGATCAGTTTTTTCCCCGTCAGCTTATCGAAATGATCGACATCCTCCTGATGGGAGTAGCAGGTATCACCTATAGCAAAGTGAGGACCCATCTTTGCGAAATGAGGATTGAGTCCTCGCTCCGTATACGATTCTTCCATGAAAGGCACAAGTCTCTCGTACCCCATAGGCAGGGAAATGGAGACCGTTCTACGATCGTACTCAAGTTTATTGTCTTCTTCAAGTCCTTCTTGATATGCAACTGCAAAAGTATCGGAAATATCTTTCAACTCTTTAACCGAAAGCGAATAAACGAAATTGAAGACATCGATGTGAACTCTGTCCACTTTCAATCCATACCTGTAAAGACAGGATGGATCATCAATTCTCGCAGTGAGCGCGATATCCCGTACCGTTGTCATGGATGGGTCGGAAGTCAGCCTGAGGAAATGCTCCAGGCTCGTCCGATCGGGTTCTCTCCAGAAATCTCTGAGTATATCGGCTGCATCATCTATCCTGACTTTACTCAGACTTTCCCAGGTTTTTTCAAGCCGCTCAACTGCGTTCCAGTTACCCAGGACAGCACTTTGCATCGATGATTGAACCTGACTGGCGAAGGATGACAGAAACCTTCCGGCATCGATGCCGAAGGATACCGCTGCGAAGGATGGATTTAACGGGGAGTTCTCATAGCGCCCTTCAACCAGATCCGCGAACCAGAATTCGTTTTCTTCGCGGAGTTTCTCAAGGTTCATGGATCGCTCTGACTGTTCTTTCATTTCAAGAAGGTTTTTCAGCCTGTCTATGTAATCCAGATATTCAGGATAATTCCTAAGCTCTCCCATCGCGTTTATGTCGGCCACCGATTTTCGCCTGTGAGATATCAATATTGAAGATTTTATTATAACTCCTCAGCGTGATTTCCGGTATCATATTGGAATTGAAAAAAGCAGGATGACAGGAGGATGAACAATTAATAGCATATCTCTGGAACATTTCGATATTATCCTTAATAATATCTGTGATACAGGTTAGAATGTTCTACTGAAATCAGAGAACTTGTGAGATTGATAGCGATATATAGCTCAGCGTAGCGGAATAGGAGTGAAGTCATGAGAACTGCTCTCTTCGCGGTTGTCTTCTTAGCTGTACTGGGGAGTTCGACCCAGATTGTCTTCATGGATCTCGATGAGGTCCTTCCTATGGCAGGATGTGTGCTGATCGCAGAAGTGGTCTCCATTGAGGCGTTCGAAGGGGACGACTGGTGTTCAGGTGATTTCTCCTTGATCGCCCTGGAGACTCTCCACGGAGATGTAGAGACCGGTGCGGAGATCAGTTGCACCTACCATCTGAACCTTCCACGGATATTTGAAAGTGCCGGGGGAACAGTGGCCTGGATATCGCCGGATGAAACTGGTTCCGGGCACGAGTTTCTCGTCACCGCTGGTGATACTGTTATCGTGCTGCTGGAATCTGGTTATACAGATACTGCCGCCAGTCGTATTCTGTTGAGGATCGAACCTCTTGACATGTTGGATGTGATTCTCGGGAAAATGAGTATTGCAACTCATGGTGGTGCTGGATTCTGCCAGACGGATCAGGTGATCGGGGCGGGTGAGGTGTACACACATGGATTCGTGTATTCGGGTGAGAGATGGAGATCAGAGGAGCTGATCGAGCTCCCGCCAGGCACGATTTTAATCTGGGACTGGACAAACGCTGATGAGTGGCAGGATATCCTGTCGATGACATCGGATACTCTACTCATCACGTTCGAAGTAGTCGATTTCCATGATATCGAATACCGAAGCTTGTTGCCTGATATGCCCGAAAGATGGAAACGTATGTACGTCACCAGGATAATCGATGCATTAGCCCCCTGAAAACAGGATACATTCAACCAAGCAGAGTCGACTTCGAGATCTTTCGGCATGAGGGTATAGGGATAATCTGCATTATGAATCACAACAACGAATTCGAATATTGTCTACTGTGACCCGCCAGAGTGTTAAACGCCCCCGCCAAGGGGGCTATTTCTATATGTAATATCCGGATGCTCGGTTCGAGTGTGTTTGGGCCGGGCTGCACTTGCGACAGAAGACATGCAGAAGGTCTTTTTGTTCTAGTGAAGAAGAATCACACGGGTAGTTGAAATCTCAGAATAAGAGCTCATTCTGATGAAATAGACTCCAGTACAGAGAGGTTGATTCTCTTCCGTCCCTTCACGGATTGAAACGTGTGGATACTGGTTTGCACGACATATCGAACCAACTTTCAATTATTATCACTGTGAAATCTGGCTATCAAGTTTCCAGCTAATCAGTATTCTGGAATTGAAAGGTCATTTCATTCTGGGATGGGGACAATATCAACCACCTTTGGTAACCCAAATAATATGACTGCAATACTTGCACTCAGTCCAATATGCTCGTGTATTTGTCGGCCTGAAGTATTGGTCACCACTGCTGTTGATTCCAACTCCTACACCAGGCGTTGATATATACAACTCCAATTCACCTTTATGGAAAAAACGCCGGCACTTTGGGCATCGAAGTGATTTGATTACTTTATAGCCAAGAAGGATCAGGTAAAATACGACAACAAATACGATATATGGTATAAACACCTTAGATGCGATTGAGTGAAACCATGATCCGATTGAAGGGATCGTGAATTCCTGGGAGAATACATAAAGCAGAATTGCGATACTGCAAAAAGCAAAAAGCAGCAGCAAATGTCGGTTCACTGATTTGAAACTTTTATTGCTTTCTATAATCTCTTCCATTGCCTTTTGGTATTCCTCAAATGATACCTTTCGTTTTTTCTCATTCTTCAACATTATTTGCTCCTAGGGCACTTTAGATAATGGAGTCTGCTCCTTCTTGCCCTTCTCCCAGAGAATTGAAATCAAGAGGGTTCGGAGGATGCCGGTGTCCATAAGTACTATATCTGAATTCCATTATTTTCATCGAGCGTAATACACGATTTTCAGTCAGCTTCCGTTCAACAATCTGTAATGTGTCCAACGGATTGCCGAGGGGCTTTCGCTCAGTGGAAATGCACCTGCGCTTTTTCGACAAGCAGTTTCAATTCCTGTGCGGTTTTTAGATGTTCCTCCTTGAAAGAGAAGGCGATGTTGCCTGTCCGGTAGGTTGTCTCTATTTCCATGAATTACAGGCCCTTGCCCTGCTGACTGATGCTAAGCGCCTTGATTACGGCGACGTGTAACCTGCCGCCGCCGTCATTATTAGGCTGCCACGTTTCAAGAACTCGACCATCAAAGCTCACGAATCCTTTACCTAAATAACTCTCAAACATGATTTTACCTCGTCCTTTGTTGAGTACAACATCTGCACCATGAATATGCATAACATGAGCGGATAAAACAGGTTGATATACTCTTGTTAGTTTCCAAAGGAGATGAGAGCATTAATAGGAGACAGCTCTTATTGTCTCGTACTATTTCTCAGCATGACCCGTAAAGCTGGACGAGGCCTCTATCTCTGTTAATAATCCATCTAATAGTCACATTGACAGCCATGTACTCGGGGATGGCTGCCGATACAACCCAAGGAGGAACATATGAGAATCTTAGTAACTTTGGTTCTTGTAACACTCTGTGTCGGAATTACTTCTGCCAGTAATATCGACTATCTCACGAACAGGAGTGTTAACTACTTCAGAAATTTCGCACGTAACCCTGCTACTGACGGTGCGGACCTGGTAAGTTACAACCCGGCTGGTCTGGTGTTCCTTGACGAGGGTTTCCATTTCAGTTTCGGCAACCAGTTCCTGTTGAAGGATTATGCCATTGATGCTGTTCCATTCTGGGATACTACTTCAGTAAAAACATACGAATCAACAGAACCCACTCTGTTTCTGCCTGATCTGTATGCAGTGTACAGAACAGGTGACTGGGCTTTGTTTGGCGCTTTCACGGTTCCGGCAGGCGGAGGATCCCTGGATTACAAGGAGGGTGTTTATGTGATACCCCTGCTTGAAACGGGATACCAGCAGGCGATACACATGAGCCCGTACTATTTCGCTCTTATGAACGAAGGTAGTATTAAGCCATCTTCAGAGTATCTTGCAGGTACAATCGGAGCTTCCTTCGCTGCAAGTGACATGTTCTCCTTTGCCCTTGCCGGTCGATACACTTCGGCAAAGAAGGTGTACGATGGCCAGGCTGATTTCACGATCTTCTTTCCGGATTCCACAGGAGTTCCAGTGCCGGTTGGAACATCAAGCCGCGTTCTGAACGTTGAGAAGACAGCAACGGGCTTCAACGGGATAATAAGCGTTGATGTAGTACCTGTTGAGAACCTTAACATCGCTCTGAGGTACGAAACCAGCACCGCTCTCGACTTCGAGACAGCTGTCATCGAGAACAGCTGGGGAGCTGCCTTCCTTCCCGATTCCAGTTTTGCTGTCGAAGGATTCAAACAGCGGAGAGATCTTCCCGCCATACTGGCTGGAGGAGTTTCCTACCAGTTTTCACCTGCATTCAAGCTGAGTACTACTTTCAACTACTACTTCGTTGAAGATGTAGCTGAAGACTCGCTCAACGGCATCGATGTCAATTACGAGAACGGTCTTGATATCGGAATCGGAATCGACTATCAGGTCTCCCCCAGAATACTTGCGGGGATTGCCTTCCTTCGCAGTGACCTCGGAGGAAGTGATAGTACTTACACAGATTTCGAGTACAACCTCAATTATAACGCCATCGGTGGAGGGATACGCTATACCGTCACTGATAATTTTGCGCTCACTCTGGCTGGAGGGCATAATTTTTATGAAGAGGGACAGGGGGCCGAAACCTACGAGAACTGCACATACAATAAGAGTGTATCCTACTTCGGTCTTGGTGCCGAGATAAGCTTCAGGTAATTCAGGCTCGGGCGACCGGTATCTTCGGTCTCCATTCTCAATTGCGGCCGGACCGATCAGGTCCGGCCTCTTTTCTGTTACAATCTGTTACAGATTGACAATACTCCGTTCGTAATTGTTCCTCAGAATATCATCGGATGAAAGGAGGCACCTAATGAAGAAGAATCCTGGAATTACGAATGAAAGGGGGAACAGAATGAACAAGTTTCTTGGAATAACTGCAGCGGTACTGGTTCTCGCATGCGGGTGCGTTCAGGAACCCTCGATGGAACTTATCGATTCGGAGAATATCCAGAACCTTCTCTCGAATAACGGTTACGTCCGAATGACCCCTCTAGGGGGACAGGGGGAAAGCGGAGATGGGGAAAAGGATAACTCACTACCGGAACATTGGTGGAGAGAGTTGAGCAATGAAGGTTCAATTGAGTTCTACCTGGAAAACGATCCCGAAATGGGAATATGTACGGTCACGGTTATCAGAAACCTGTATGCGGACTTCAATATTGATGTAACGCATGATGGTGTACTGAACCCGGCGATCAAGCCTATCAGTGATATCCGTACTAGAAGACTTATTGTGCAAAGAACCGGAGTTAGCTCAGATCCCCATGGAGGGTGGGTTCTCACTCATATTACCCCAGCTGAATTTTCCCTGAATTCGGGAATTGCACAGGAAGTATTCATCCAGTCAATGAAAGTATACCAGGGTGATGAACTTACCTGGGAATGCGATTCCCCGGACACGTTCTACACTATAGAGGACGGGCTTCCCGTACTTGAACCCGGAATCCTTGTCAGGTTTGAGGTCGAGGTTCTGCACACGAATCCTCAATACGAACCTGCATACTATGTCTTTGCCCACGGCCCATGCCCGATATGGCCCCGTCACTGGATGAACGATGATGGCCTCTGGGGAGACAGGATAGCAGACGATGGAGTATACAGCTACGAATGGTACATAGAAGGATCGTCGGAACATTGGTTCATTGCGGCGGATATTATAGACGCAGACACGATGCTTGATGAAGATGAGAACGATTACGATTCCGGTGCCTGGGGTATCCTTGCACTGAGACCGTAACTGAAAGGAAAGAAGAAATGTCAAGGAAAAATAAAACCATAGGAATTGCTGTTCTGGTAATAATGATACTGGCTGGTACCGCCCTGGCTCAGGGACCGGGAGGATGGAGTCCTCAGGCCGGTGGTCCCCATGGCGGAGGATATGGAATGAGTTCCGGGTCCGGGGGACCAGGAGGTCCAGGGCAGCAGAGTGGATTCGGGATGGAAAGACTGGAACAATTCAGAATGATGTTCAGGCATATTGACCTTACGGATGTACAGATTGAAGAGATCCGCTCAATCACTGAGACCGCAAGGGAAGAGGCTATGGATATCATGGAAGAGGCAGGAAGGCCGGAGGACCATACTCCGTTCATGGATCTTTTCACCAGCCCGACCCTTACCGTCAGCGATCTTGAGGAAGCGATGGGCCAGAATTCTGAAATACGGGAAGCCATTCAGGACGTTATCTTTGCAGCCATTGTTGACATACATGACGTTCTTACGACAGAGCAGCTTGATAAGCTGGCCGAGATGGTCGGGGAGCATGCCGGCGCAATGGGACATGGCACTGGAATGGATCACGATTCGGGAATGGGACACCCAATGAGATAACTGCCTCCTCAGTTATCTGTAGCTCCGAACATACCATCATACCTCCCAACCCGATGGGGGAAGGCGCCGCAAACGTCTTCCCCCTTAGCGTTGCTATGATACCCGGTTCATGTCCGATTATCCGCGATATGCAAATAAAAAGCCTCCGTCCCTATTTTTCTATGACTTGCTAAAAAGCACTCTTCTGGCAATACTGCAGCTTACGAAAGGATGGATACAATCATGCATACCAATCTGAATTCTGCTCTGCGGGAAGCCTCGGAAAAGGCAGAGCTCCATGGAGAATCCATCTGTGTAGTCTCCGGACTGAAAAACAATATGAGGATATATAGAACCTATCCACTGAAAGGCTTCGGTCTGCCTCCCGGCGGTACGCTGGAGGAGGTTATTTCGCCAAAGGTGGAAAGGGAAAGACCGGAACCCCCCGAGAAGATCAGTTCAAACGGATTCTGATATTGGAGGAAAATAGTGAGCACATTCCCTACAGACATTGAAATCGCCAGCCGGGTTGCTCCCCGTCCCATAATTGAGATTGCAGAAAAACTCGGCCTTTCGTCTGAGGATCTGGATCTTTACGGCGTTGATAAGGCTAAAGTGCATCTTGATACTCTTGAGACGCGAAAAAGAGGTACCGGAAAACTGGTGCTTGTCTCCGCTATTACACCCACACCGGCGGGAGCCGGTAAAACCACAACCACAATAGGCCTTACACAGGGGCTGGCAAGGCTTGGGAAGTCCGTGAGCTGCGCAGTAAGGGAACCTTCTCTCGGTCCAATATTCGGTATGAAAGGTGGGGCTGCAGGCGGCGGTTATTCGCAGGTAATACCCATGGAGGATATCAACCTTCATTTCACCGGTGATATGCATGCAATCACAGCAGCGAACAATCTTCTTGCAGCGGCGCTGGACAATCACCTTCACTGGGGAAACCCCTCCCGCCTGGACGCAAGAACTGTAAGTTTCAAGCGCGTAATCGATATGAACGACAGATCACTGCGAGATATCATCATTGGTCTTGGAGGCAGAACCCAGGGAGTGCCGCGCGAATCCGGATTCGACATATCCGCTGCCAGCGAAATCATGGCTATACTCTCCCTGGCAGTTGATATGGATGATCTTAAAGAGAGGATAGACCGCATATTCATAGGCCTGACCTTCGACCGGGAAGGGGTCACAGCGAAGGAAATGGGAGTTACCGGCGCCATGGCCATGCTGCTGAAGGATGCTATCAAGCCGAACCTGGTTCAGACCCTTGAGGGGAATCCTGCTTTCATACATTGCGGACCTTTCGCGAATATCGCGCACGGCTGTAATTCCATTCTTGCGACAAAGATGGCCATAGCCTTCTCCGACTGGGCGATAACAGAAGCCGGTTTCGGGTTCGATCTGGGAGCCGAGAAATTCTTCGACATCAAGTGTCAGGTCGGGAAGTTATGCCCGAGCCTTGTGGTTCTTGTCGTAACCTGCCGGGCTCTTAAGATGCACGGCGGAGTTAAGAAGCGCGACCTTCAATTGCCAAACGAGGAAGCCGTAGTGGCCGGCCTGCCTAACATGGAAAAGCATATTGAGAACATAGGTAAATTCGGCCTGCCGGCTGTTGTCTGTGTTAACAAATTTGCGAGCGATACGGACGCTGAACATGCAATTGTACTGAAGCGCTGCAGCGAGCTGGGGATTCCCGCCGCTGTGGGAGACGGGTTTGTCAATGGAGGAAGCGGAATGGAAGAACTGGCTTCCCTTGTAGTTGAAAATGCGAGGGACTGCAGCGGCACATTCAAACCCCTGTACGACTGGAACCAGTGTATGAAAGAAAAGGTAGAGATAATCGCTAAGGAAATCTACGGAGCAGAACATATCGATTACACACTTCTGGCCAGGAAAGATCTGCGGATGATAAAAAAACTCGGCTACGAGAAGCTCCCGATCTGCATTGCGAAGACACAGAATTCCCTTTCGGACAACCCGAAGCTTCTTGGAAGGCCAAAAGATTTCATTGTTACGGTAAGGGAAATAGAGATATCCGCAGGAGCAGGATACCTTGTGCCCATAACAGGATCTATCATGAGGATGCCCGGGCTGCCAAAGGTTCCTGCGGCTACCAAGATGAACGTTGATGATGAAGGAACTGTAACAGGCCTGTTCTAGCTGAACGGACAGCACAATGAGCGGAAGAAAACCTCTCTCATCGGTTAATCCTTTGATATACTGCACTTCGGTTTTCCTGCGTCGGCAGCTTCGAGGACTCAGGTGGTATCTGGGCCGGGAGAAGTACACCATGCACAGATCTGAGGAAACTCTGCCGGAAACTGTGGTCACGCACAGATCTATACTGATGAGAAAGCTAGCGGGAACTGACGAGACTCTTCAGAGGAACAAAATCAGAAGCCTCAGAACTGCTGCTTCACTCATTGATGGTGTGGTTATTAACCCCGGAGAAGTATTCTCTTTCTGGAGGCTTGTGGGAAAACCGGTTGAAAGAAGGGGGTTCCTTCCCGGACTGCAGCTCTCCTTCGGTGAGCTGGTTTCCATGGTTGGCGGAGGTCTCTGCCAGTTCTCAAATCTTCTGCACTGGATGGTTCTGCAGACCCCATTGGAGGTCACCGAACGTCACAGACATTCCGTTGATCCATTTCCCGATTACAGAAGAACTGTTCCATTTGGTACCGGAGCCACGGTATTTTACAACTATCTGGACTTTATGTTTAAAAACAATACTCCCTGGCGGTTCCAGGTAAAAACATGGGTGGATGAGAGCAACCTGCAGGGGGAACTAAGGTGCGAGAAGGACCTTCCCTCCATATTTTCCGTGGAAGAGAGAAACCATCGTTTTATACGGACCGAAGGAAAGGTTTACAGAGAAAACGAACTCTGGCGGATTGAAACGAATTCGGAAACTTCGGAGGTTATGGCTGAGGAACTTCTGATGAAGAATCATGCTGAGGTCCGATACGATGTAACGGAAATACCCGGCCTTGTAGTAATCGAATCTGATTAAACTATCCGGCCGGGTATTTCAAGCTATTCTAGCGTGCAACCACCATCATTGTGGAAGCCGTTCCTGTAGGACCGTTCAACACAACAGCGTAACATCCCGGAGGCAGAGGATTACCGCCCGAATCGTTTCCATCAAAAACAACGTTTCCTGTTCCCACAGGCAGCGAACCTGAATAAATGCTTCTGACAGCACGTCCGGTAAGATCGTAAACAGTTATCGATGCGATACCGGACCCGGGCATATCGTAGGAAATAGAACAGTTCCCCGAAAATGGATTCGGGTATGGCGTGCCGAGTGCAGGCTGGAGAGGAATTTCTACCTGACCGCCCTCGATGCCTGTCTGGCCCGATACAAAGATAAGGGCCGGGTCTCCAAGGAGGTTGTTCTCCTGGATGACCCACCCGGTGAGCGGAACACCCGTCATAGCCTGCAGTTGATCTTTGGCAAACGCCTGTGCCACACCTATCTCGTAAACCTGGTTTGTTAAGAGCTGTTCCGTGAAATATACTTCCAGCCATTCGGACGGTCCCATGGAGGGGGGAGTTCCCCAGCCGTAGCTGGAATTGAACATTACAGCGACAGCTCCGCCATCATCGGAGAACATGAGCCGCTCTGCAATACAGCCGCTTCGCGTAAGTTCACCGGACATGCAGGCCATGGAGTGAAAAATCGAGAGACGGTCAATATTAGTAAGCTCATCGTAGTTGCTGATTGCTATCATATCCGGGGGTGCGTAATACCAGCTTATGCCTCCGTACCATCCGTGGCCCTGTACGGAAACGTAGGAACAACCTGCATTGATGATTGCGATCTGGTTGTTTGGGTGGCCTGCGGAGGTTTCGTATAGTTTCTCGACGCTCCAGTCTCCAGGAATGAAGTTGTCTATGGCTTCGCAGACAATACTTCCCCAGTAAGTTGGCGGCCACAGGCCTGCACCCATAAGCATCGCGGTTTTCTGCCAGGATCCCGCAGGCGGGGTTGTAGCATAGAACAGGGTTTTATCAACCATTACTGTAAGATGAGATATGCTGTTAGAGCTGAATCTGCCTACGTAAAGGTCGGTGTAGTAGTTCAAACCATCGTTTGCTTCGCAGTAGAGATGATCACCGTCATAATCCCATGTTCCATCAAGATCCATGTAGTAATGATCGACAACATTTTCGAGCATATCGCTGCCGGACTTCAGGTAGGATATCCTTGCAGTTATTCCGTTATCACCAACCATCAGGGCGTAGACAAGAGAGTGGTTGTAGAACTGATCCTTCAGGTAATTTCTTATCTTCTCCTGAGTATCGTAACCTGAATAATTGGCTTCTATCCATTCTACAGTTACATATTCAGAATCACCCGTGTACGTGTTTCTGTGATTTACCAGAGGCTGCAGAATAGTTTCGAAACTGGCTGCTCCGATTGCTACCCAGACAGGGTCACCGTCAGTTGCCGCGCGGATGACAGGGGCATATTCCGCGATCCTGGAGGGATTGTCGACTATCCCCTCAAGTCCGACGGCAGCGGTATTTATCTGCCTTGGAGTAAGAGCAATGTCCATTACATCAGGGTCCGGGGAGCACTCAACCGTTACGGTGGCTGAAGTTATTACCGACAGTTCACCGGAGAGGGGGCTGTAGCTGAAGGGAACAAGTGTAAAGCTTCCCAGGCGGAAACCGGTTCGGTTACCCGAGTCAGTTTGCTCAACTGGAGAAGACGGGAACGGTGTTTCACTCAAGTATACGGAAGATCGATCGGCCGAAGTGAAAGGTCTGCTGAATGCCAGGTAATTGACGGGCGTGATATCGTATGTTCCATGAAGTGTTTCCTGGCTGTGAACGTCAACGGTTACATCGGTTATGGAATATCCCTGCGGAAGAAGAAAAGTGTAGGGAATTCCCTGAAGAGAGGGGTTTCCCGATTCGAAAGGAGCGACTCCCCCAGGAATGGACACGACGTCTTCGTTCATCCACTGTGAAACCAGGATATCATCTGTATCCAGGTTAAAATTGAATGTGATATCCTCGCTGTGGGAGATAGATATCGCCGCGAGAAGCACGAGTATTCCGATTTTTAGCATTTTACTTCCTTTCAGAAAGTTTTGAATTAAGCTGAGTAAGTTCGTAATCAACCATTTCGTCAACCAGGGCCTCGAAGGAGATTTCCGGCTTCCATCCGAGAAGCCTTTCCGCTTTTGATGCATCCCCCATGAGTACATCCACTTCTGTGGGCCTGAAGTATCTTTCGTCCACGGTAACATATTCTTCCCAGTTCAGTTCCAATCTGCCGAACGCTCTGTCAAGAAGATCCCTTATGGAATGTGTTTCACCTGTAGCGATAACGAAGTCATCGCCTTCTTCCTGCTGCAGCATAAGGTACATCGCCCTGACGAAATCCTTCGCATGACCCCAGTCCCGTTTCGCATCGAGGTTTCCAAGAGCAAGGCTATTCTGAAGGCCCATCTTTATCCTTGCTGCTGCCAGAGCAACTTTTCTGGTCACGAAATTTCTGCCTCGCCTTGGTGATTCATGGTTGAACAGAATCCCGCTGGATGCATGAAGCCCGTATCCTTTCCTGTAATTAACCACCATCCAGTGCGAATAGAGTTTCGCGGCGGCGTAGGGGCTTCTGGGATGGAAAGCGGTTTCCTCACTCTGGGGAGGGGGAGAAGAACCGAACATCTCACTGGTGGAAGCCTGGTAGAATTTACATTCCCCGACCAGTCCAACCTCCCTGATGGCGTCCAGGATCCGCGCGACACCAAGAGCGTCAACGTCGGCCGTGTACTCGGGCAGATCGAAAGATATCCTTACATGGCTCTGGGCTGCGAGGTTG
>JAGLOY010000067.1 GCA_023138735.1 Candidatus Aegiribacteria sp.
CGCTGTCCAGGAGGATCGAGCCCCGAACTTCGTATGTGCCGTCGATATCTACAAACCCGTACCAAGCGGTTCCCACACCTCGGCTGGCTCCGCACCCTGTGAACAGGAGAAGGATGAAGGCTGAAATCCAGAACCCTATCATCTATGAATCCTCCATTAGATATGAATCTGCTTGGAAATATAATATGCCGGAGCCGGAAAGAAACACAGCAGCGGTTCTCTGAGACCTGGGGTGTTACTGATCTACCCGGGATTCCTCCAGTTCTTTAAGTACTTCCTGCACAGTGGTTTCCGTTGATGTGAGCCTGTTCCGGAGGCCTCTTATAAGATCGGCAGCCTGTTGTACCTTCATCTCAAGATGATCAACAGGGCAGTCTTCCCGGCCTATCTCATCTACCAGTTTTGTCAGCTCATCCAGATTCTCTTCGTATGTTGCTTCTTTAATTGCGCTATTGTCATTCATTATCAGTCCTTCCCGGGGTGATTCTCTCGATTCTTGCAGACAATGAACCATCCCTGAGTGTAACTTCTATCTCTTCTTTTATGGATGTATCCGAGACACTCCTTAACAGTTCCCCATTCATGCCTCGAACGGTTGCCCAGCCTTTCCTGTACAGCCTCTGTGGGCTGTTTCCAGTTACCGCAGCTTCAAGGTTCTGAAGATGCATCGAGCACATTTCCAAGCGGCGGAATATAGATGAAGCGAGCGTTCTTTCAATGGAATCCAGTTCTTTTTCAAGTCTTCTGAGGGATCCAATTCTTAGAGCTGATACAAGGGAGCCGCCACACCGCTCGAGTCTCCTCGATGCCGCTGAAATTGTACTTCGGGCACCTCTGATCAGCCAGTTCTCGATTGTGTTTATCTCCTGCTTCTGTGTTCTGAAGATCAACCTTCCGGAGCGCTGCAGAACGGCTGCGGCAGAGGAGAGCCTTTCGCGAGCATGCGCTATACCCCTTGATGCTGTTCTGTGAAGCAATAAAGCCATGGAATCGATGTTTCCCGTCAGGTCCGCGATCCTGTTCACAAGGAAGTTCGCAGCATGTGTTGGAGTCCGTACACTGGTATGTGAAGTAAAATCAGGAAGAGTTAAATCAGTTTCGTGACCTATCGCCGAAATAACAGGCCATGGAACCTGCGATATTACACCGGCAATGTGCTCGTCGTTGAACCAGGCGAGATCTGTGGCTGAACCACCCCCGCGGGTCAGGACGACAGCATCCAGATCCGGAACCGTAAGAAGTCTGTTGAAGGATTCAATGACTCCTCTGGTGGTACCGTCTCCCTGCATGGGGGAGTACGCTGCGAATACCCTGAAAGGATACCTGCTTTCGACAAGTCCCTGAATGAAGTCTTGTTCAGCTGCTGAACCCTGGGCTGTAATAAGCCCTACACTCAAGGGAGCAAGAGGCATACGAAGTTCAGCATTCATCTCCAGAATTCCGTCTTTCCTGAGTTTGTCAACAAGCCTGCGAAGTCTGTGAGTCTGATTTCCCATAGTCCAGGAGGGATCGATCTGCTCGACAATAAGCTGATATCTGCCGCCTTTGTCCCAGAGCGTTATCCTGCCCTGAATTCTCAGCGTCATACCCTCTATAAGTTGAAATACCTCTCCTGTCCTTGCGAAAGACCTGACGATGAGAGGACGGCTGCCTGCAAAAAGAGCGCAGTCTATAACTGCAAGAGGCTGCCCCATTCCACCGGGGGATGGCTCCACCAGCCTGAAATATGTGTGTCCTCTTGCATTTGAATCTGAAACTTCAGCGATTTCTCCCCTTACCCATACTGGCTGCGGGAAAGCGGTAGAAAGGAGTTCGGATACCCTTCTATTCAGGGAGAGAACAGTGAAATCGGATGATATGTCAGAATAGTCTGAGATGGTACTCCCCGCCGGTCTCGCCTATATCGTGGATTATTATGTAGGCTGTTCCGGTATAGGGCGCTGTGAGCACAAGATCTTCGGTTCCCTCCGTAGCCCCTTCAGCTATGGCGAAGGCCCTCGCGTACATGAAATCCTCGAAATAAGGCAGCTGAATGAATTCGTCATAATTCATCTCATCCGAGGCTATGATTATGTCGAGATCCATCCTGTCTTCGAAATTCAGGAGAATCCAGTAATCCAGTCCATCCTCCAGGGATATCGTGTACATTGCCGTAGCGCCTCTGGCTATGGTGTCCTCCGCCTCAAGCAGCGGTTCGGGAGTTGATAATGAAAATGCAAGGATCAGAAAGAATAAAGTCATTTATTACCCCTCGGATAGAAATTCTATGTTATCACCGTAACACCCATAAGATTCTCCAGAAACCTCCGGAGGTCAAGTTTATCGTTTTTGTCCTGAAATCGCGAGATTCTCTATCTACTTCCTTTCTCTATCCTCCGGTTCCATTCCTGTTCCCATTTTCCCGGATTCTCAAATTCCTGCAACTTGAGAAAATTCTTCCTTGATCAGGTTTTTCATTTTACCTCTTCATCTACCGGGATTTCACTTTTTGACACACCTGAAATTTTCGGGAGGGAGGTAAAAATTCAAAATTCAGAAAAAATACGACAAAATTCCGTTTCTTTACGTTGAACAGTGAAGTTCCTTCATTAGAACAGTGGTGGTATACCCCGTAACTCACCATAAGAAGATTTGATAATCTTGAAATTGCATACTCCTGGGTACCGCATGGTAAGGAGGTACGGGTTATATCCCACCATCGTACAAATGCATTTTATTATGAATTAAAAACATAATTTTCGTCACAGGTCCAGGTGTTAAGAACCTAGTGATTGAAACAGTGTCTCGGGTCATCGCGATTTTAATGCTGATCAAGCTGTTATTATGAATAAAACGACATATTGTATTGGAACAGCTTTTTTCTGTCTCTTGATCAGTGAGAATACCGGAAAACATGAATATCTCTAACGCTCCATATTATGTAGAGTTACTCGAATACTGATTGCTGTTTTCTGCATGCGATTATACTCTGGGAATAGGTCAGGAAAGTGCGATATCTGTATTTGCTTTACTAAAGAGCTCCTCAAATGTATCTTCCAGGGAGAGAAAATTTCTGAAAAGAAAAAGCATGATCCTTACGGAGGAATTTTGACTGAGGAACAAACAATCAAGAAAAGGCAGACGATAGCGTACAAACTCCACAACGGAAGAATAGTATCACTTTCCAACGAAATTCCGGATGGTACTGAAGTTAAAAAAATCCCCGCCGGTTCGGGAGAGGGCAGAGAGATATACAGAAGAGGCTTGATTCTGGCTCTGGACCAGGCTGTGAAGAGGAAATTCCCCGATTCGCAGCTCTGGGTTGAACATTCAATATCTCTCGGATACAGGTGCAGGCTGATAAACAGACCAGATATGACATCGGAAGAGATCGCAGCGAGGCTTACATGGGAGCTTGAGCGAATAGTTGAAGAGGCAATTCCAATACAGACTGTCAAGTACGATTCCGATAATGCGGATGACCTGCCTGACGATTTCCTTGAGCTGTTATCATGGAGTTCGGGGAAACGGGCGATAAGGGGAAACAGGCTGTGTGACAGCTGCGCGTTCGCTATGGGACCTTCAGTGCCGGACACCTCATGGCTGACAAAGTGGGATCTGAAGCCGCTTGAGCGGGATTTTGTCCTTAGATTCCCAGGTTCCGCTTCCTGGCCTGAAATAGACGTATGGGTTCCCAGGAAAAAGCTTAACAAGGAATTCGACCTTGAAGAGAAGCATATAGCCAGGATGGGCGTTCAGAATATAGATCAGCTGAACAGGCGAATAGAGGAAGACGGCGGCAGGCAGCTGGTAATAATGAGCCATTTCTATCAGACATACAGGATGGTTCAGATAGTGCGGCAGCTGAAGAAGGAATTCTCGGCAAGAAGGATAATAACGATCGCAGGCCCTTCTTCAAGCGGTAAAACGACATTTGCTAACCTGTTAAAAACTTATCTCGTTGCACAGGGGTTCGGGGCCAGACTGATTAATGTTGATAATTACTTCAGACACAGGTCGGAAACTCCCCTGGACTCCCACGGAGAGCCGGATTTCGAATGTCTGGAGGCTATTCATACCGAAATGTTCGGAGAACATCTGAGTGAACTTCTTGAAGGAAACGAGATTAAGATGCCCCTGTTTGATTTTCATTCCGGGGAAAGGCACGATAACCATACTCCCATAAGGCTTGGAGAGAATGAATTCCTCCTTGTGGAGGGCATTCACGGTCTGAACGATGCACTCACACCGGGAATAGCCTCCGATTCGAAATTCAGGATATACGCATCTGCCCTGACACAACTGAATATCGACCGCATTACCAGAATGTCCACCTCGGACAGCAGGCTTGTCAGGCGCATGGTCAGGGATAGTACCCAGAGAGGGTATTCTGCCGAGCAAACCATTTCCATATGGCCGTCTGTGAAAAGAGGTGAGAGGAGGAACATATTCCCGTTCCAGGAGGGTGCGGACGCGATGTTCAATTCCTCGCTGCCGTACGAACTGCCGGTACTCAAAAAGTACGCGGAGCCCCTTCTGATGCAGGTTCCCTACGATTCACCGGGTTACCACACAGCGATAAAGCTACTGGATATTCTGGATTGCATTAAGCCGATCGACCAGAATCTCGTTCCAATAACGAGCCTTCTAAGGGAATTTATCGGAGGTTCCATCTTTTCGTAATGTCCGGCTTTACTTCTGGTTATTCAGTGAGTAGAGGGGGGAGTCATGAAGAGAAGCTTTATATCGCTCCAGCCATCTTTTCCGGGATCGGGATAATCCCACCACTGCCATACATACCATTCTCCCATGGAATCCTGACGGCAGATGAAATGCGCGGTACCCAATGCTCGGTATTCCACTGAGTCAGGCAAGGAAACTTTCAGGTCGTATTCTCGAGGTAGAACGAGGGTTGAACCTGTAGTGTCACCACTCCAAGGGTATTCCTCAGCTCCTGAAAACGTCAGTTCGATCATGTTAACATTCCAGAACATGGAAGGATAATGAATATTCATTTCCGTATCAAAATCCCAGTTGAGGGTATCTCCATTTGAAATGTAATAGAATGCAAAATCGCTTCTGAAGCAGTTCAAGTAATGTCCTATGTCTCGCGAAACGTAAGAGTATTCAAGGTTTTCAATCACCTTGAATGCACTGTCCACAGGATCGTGATACAAGCTGGATGGTGAATATGGTTCAGTTTCAGTTGGATTACAGGCGATTAATACTAAAATTGGAATCATCATGTGCAGGTAAATTGAAATTGCTATATTCATACAAATAGACAAAGGAGGATCTCCAATGATTGTTATTCTGATTGCACTTATAGCGGCACCCATGCCAGGGCCCGATATGTCGGTTCTCAGCAGGCCTGTTACCGGACCTTACGCCAATCTCCTGTATTCCACCGATGCTCCGCACGATTATGACGTGATCTCGTACGATGTCAGTGTAGAGGTGTTTCCTGCACTTGAAGTGCTTGATTGTATTGCCGATGTTATTTTTACGCCTGAGATAACCGGTCTTGATGAAATAAGACTGGATCTTGTTGATCTTACAGTATCTGCAGTAACGGGCAGCAGCGGATCCCTTTCCTTTTCACAGATTGAAGATTCACTATTTGTAACACTTGATCAGCCATACAATCCCGGTGATACCATAGCTCTTCATATCAACTATTCAGGAACACCCTGGAACGAGGGTGCTGGAGGGTTCGGTGGTTTCTGGTTCAATACTACCGGTTCAGGCAATGTATCCTATCACATGGGTGTTGGTGTGTATACGGATCCTCCGTCACTGGGACGTGTGATATTCCCATGCTGGGATCACCCAGCGGATAAAGCTGCTATTGATTTCCACATAACAGTACCGGATTCGCTCTACGCTGTGGCCAGCGGTGATCTACTGTCCATGGATGAGAACGGTACCGATGCCACCATGACCTATAACTGGTCTCAGCCGCAGCCCATGTCCACTTATCTTGCAGCCTTTGCAGTCTCGGATTACGCGGTTCTGGTTGATTCTACCTACGACTGGATCTACTACTTTGTTTATCCGGATGATATTGACGATGCGCTTGTAAGCTTCCAGAACGTAAACCTGATGATGGACCAGTATGAAAGCGTCTATGGCGCATATCCATGGGATACTAAATTCAGTTATGTCCAGACGCCCAAGGGAGATATGGAGCATCTTACTCAGGTGTACCATATCTATTTCGCCATCAATGGAGGCAACAATTATGACTGGCTTCTTGCCCACGAATTGAGCCATCACTGGTGGGGTAACTGCGTAACCGAAGAAATCTGGACCGATGTCTGGCTTTCAGAGGGATTCGCGAAGTACAGCGAAGCAGTATGGGCCGAATATTACGGAGCAGCCTCCTACAATGACTATATAGTGAACGATATAATGATTCCATATCTAAACAGCGGGGAGCTGTTTCCCATTACGAACCCCACTACTCCTGCTGAAATGTGGAGTTACACAACTTACAATAAGGCCGGTAGCGTTCTTCACATGCTCAGGCATGTTTTGGGGGATGTCGATTTTTACGCCTCACTGGACCATTACTTCGATCACCATGCATTCCATACCGCGACGACCAATGATTTTCGTGATCATGTGGAGGCTGTTACCGGTGAGGACATAGATTGGTTCTTTGATACATGGCTGCATGACTGGGGTTACCCTGTATACGATATCCAGTACAGCTGGGTGCAAGCAGGTGCCGACTGGGATGTTACAGTCGATCTTGAGCAGATACAGACAGTGGGTCCCGTTTTCACAATGCCCCTTGAATTTCTCATTTACGGAGCTTCAGAGGATTCTCTTGTGGTGATGTGGAACGATCAGGCTGTGCAGAGCTCCTTGTTCACAGTTCCCTTCCAGCCCACTATGGTGGAATTCGATCCCGGAGATTACGTTCTCTCCACTCACCTGACAGGTATAGAGGATCGGCCCGTTCCACAGTTCCCTGGAACCGGTGCCCTTCACTTTGCTCCCAACCCCGCCCATCTCTCAACAATGCTGCTCTGGAGCGGAATGGAGGCATCGGATCTGCATGTGGGGTTATATGACCTTTCGGGCAGAAAACTGCAGGATTGGAGCCTTACAGAAGGGGAGAGGGTGCTTGATCTGACCTCGGTACCTTCCGGACTTTATCTGCTTTGCGCTGCAGGGCCAGGAAACATTCGCCAGACTGCAAAACTGATAATACAGGACTGACGGAATCCGCGAGGGAAGGAGAGGGAGCTGAGCAGGAAGCTGAACATACTGCCGATTCATCGGCTTGAAGGGCTTACAGACGGCATATTCGCCATTGCCATGACTATAATGGTTCTGGCGCTCCCGCTTCCCGAAGCACAGCACAATATCAGCTCCGATGGTGACCTGTTGAACCATCTTCTTGAATACTCCGAGCTGTTCTGGACCTATGTGCTCAGCTTTCTCCTTCTGGGGTACTTCTGGATAAATCAGCAGAAACTATTCAAGTACGTGAACAACACCTGCACACACCATCTATGGGCCAACCTGGGTGAGCTGCTGCTTGTGTGTGTCATCCCATTCTCCTCGGGTCTTGTAGGGGATCATATCAACTACTTTACTGCAAGTTTCATCTTCCATATGAATGTTCTTCTCATAGGTGTGTTTTTCCTTTTTCAATGCATGCTGCTGCTGAGATATCCGGACATTCTGAAGAAGGATGTATCCAGAACTGCTGCCATGCGGATTGTGAAAATTAATCTGATTGTTCCTTCCCTTGCTGTAGCTGGAATAGTCATAGCATGCTTCTCACCGCAGTGGAGCCTGGCTGTGTACATTCTCGTTCCAATACTCTCCTCCATAGTTATAAGAAGAACAAAGAATCCGGTGCAGTCAGAATGAAAATTCTCTTCCTGACCCATGATCTCATGACCGTTCCGCTGGGAGTATCCTACATATCCACAGTGTCAAAACTTGCAGGTCACTCCGTTACCGCTGCAGCTCTGAATGAAAGCGATTTACTTGAAACAGTCATGGAATTCGCTCCCGATGTGGTCGCATTCGGGTGCACAACGGGTTTTCACAGGAAGTATCTCGAAGCGGTAGATAAAATCAGAAAAGATTTTGATGTCATCACCGTCATGGGGGGGGCTCATCCGACTTTCTTCCCGGAGACTCTTGAAGAAAACGACCAGCTGGATTTTATCGTAATAGGTGAAGCGGAAGAAGCTTTTCTGCAGCTTCTGGAAGCCCTTGAAGGAAAGAGAAAACTGGAGAGTGTCGGGAATCTGAGATACATTAGGGAGGGGAACGTCATACAGAATCCCCTGCTTCCTCTTTGTGAGGATCTTGATTCCATTCCGTTTCCGGACAGGAAGATGCTGGGCAGGTACGAAGAGAAACTCAACAGCAAAGCAATATTCGTAATTACGGGCAGAGGCTGCCCCTACGATTGCAGCTACTGCTTCAACCACTCTTTCAACAGGCTTTACAAGGGACTGGGCAGGATGTGCAGGAGGAGGAGCGTTGAAAACGTAATCCAGGAGATCGAAAAAATCCGGAGTGATAATCCAGAACTTCAGATGGTGATTTTCCAGGATGATATTTTCATTCTGGAGCGGGAATGGGTTTTCGAATTCTGCCGTGTTTTTACTGAAAGGATCGGTCTTCCTTTTCACTGTCATCTCAGAGCAAACCTGGTTGACGGAGAGATTACAGCGGAATTGAAAAAAGCGGGCTGCGTCAGCGTTAAAATGGCCATTGAATCGGCTTCCGACAGGCTCCGCAACGGGGTGCTGAACAGAAACATGAGCAGGGAGACCATCGAAAAAGCCTGCAGAGCAGTTAAGGATGCCGGAATAGTACTTGTCACCCAGAACATTCTGGGAATTCCCACAGGTACACTCGAGGATGACCTTGAAACACTGGCACTGAACTGCTCCATTGAACCTGATTTCGCCTTCGCTACTCTCCTGCAGCCCTATCCGAAGACCGAGATAGGCAGATTCTGCATTGAGAACGGTTTCATGGAGGAGAAGGATTCAGCAGATGCGCCGGATTCTTTTTTCGACTGCAGTATTCTGAGAATTCCCGACAGGAACAGGAGGGAGAGGCTGCGAAAACTTTTCGCTCTGGCTATTGAGTATCCCATGCTTCGGGACAACATAAGAACGTTTATAGATCTTCCTCTGGACCCGGTTTACGATATCATGGACAAGCTCTGGAAGGGATACTGCATTAAACAGAGGGAATTCCCGTACAAGCTTAAAGCGGCGGAATACATCCGGAGTGTAATCACATATTTCAGAAGCAGGTACTACTGAGAAGGTGCCAGCAGTTCGTGGGCTTTCTTCAATAAGCTGATAATATCTATGTGCTGAGGGCATAAATCCATGCATTTACCGCATTCCCTGCAGCCTGATGCCCTGTTCTTTTCGTCGAGAAAGGCGTAGTAGGTCCTTGCAGTGTCGGGGGCTTCGTACATGTTGCTCATATTGAAATATTCGAATATCCATGGAATGGCAACACCTTCGGGGCAGGGCAAGCAGTACCTGCAGTCTGTACAGGGAATTGAAGCCTTATTCCGATATTCTTCCCGGACTACTGAAAGAACCTCTTCTTCGTACTCCGTCATGCTTCCGATCGCCGAATTGCATGCACTGGCGATGTTCTGCTGAAGCTGCTCCATATTGCTCATTCCGCTTATCACCGAGGCTATCTCTCCTTTGTCCCACAGCCACTGCAGCGACCAGTCAGCCGGTGTTCTCTGAATTTTCGATCCATCGAAAATCTTCTTAACGGATGAGGGAGGTTCCCCGGCGAGGAGTCCGCCCCGGAGAGGTTCCATAGCTACCACTGCAAGGCCTTTATCGGCGGCGTATTTCACCCCTTCGGTCCCTGCCTGGAAATCAATATCCATGTAGTTGTACATCAGGAGGGTCATGGTCCAGTTGTCGTACTCGTCAACAATTCTCTTTAAAAGAGGGGGCTTATCGTGAAACGAGAAACCGAGGTGTTTGATTGTTCCGTCCGCTAATTTATTCTCTGCCCAATCAAAGAATCCCAGGTTCTTAACCCTGTCCCACCAGTCCCTCTGGAGGGCATGTAGAAGGTAGAAATCGATGAAGTCAATCTGAAGGCGCTCCATCTGTTCATCGAAATATCTGTCGAAATCGTCCTTTTTCTCTATTTTCCAGCTCGGGAGCTTGGTGGCTATCCTCACCTTCTCCCTGTAGCCGCCTTTCAGTGCTCTTCCGAGGAATGACTCACTCTCACCATCATGGTAATTCCAGGCGGTATCAAGGTAATTAACGCCATTATCTATGGCGAAATGAAGCAATGACGAAGCTTCCTCCGCCAGAATAGCGGAGGATTCCTTCTTTTTGTGGGGCATGCGCATGATCCCGAAACCAAGGGCGGATACATCCCATTTCAATTCACCGAATCTTCTGTATTTCATAAACTCCTCCAGTGAATCAATTCCCTCAGGATTCCTTCAATTTTTCAAGAACGGCACCGAAGACAGCATCCGGTCTTTCAACAACGGTTACACCGGCATCCAGCAGAGCGTTCTGCTTGGTTTCCCATGTTTCACTTTCATTTCTTATCATTGCTCCCGCATGGCTCTGCGAGACACCTGCTTTGGTGAATTTGCCTCCGAGGAAGACAACAATCGGTTTTGTTATTTCGCCGCTCATTACAGCCCTGGCAAGATCGTTCTCCTGGGTCGTTCCGGTCTCACCGTAAACAGCCATTACCTCTGTCCGGGGATCTTTCTGAAAGGCCGCCGCAGCGTCCAGCATGGATATTCCGGGAACCGGGTCTCCGCCGACACATACAACGGCAGACAATCCGGGATAATCCTCTCCCCACAGAGGTCCGTACGAACCGTCCGCCCGCGGTCCTGGAAGGTCCGGTCTGCAGTGGAATGCTCCGAGTAGCTGTGAAAGACCGCCTGAGCGCGATACAACGCCAACTTTCCCCGGTCTGTAGTTCTTTTTGGCCCAGGTTGCACTGCCTCCAATAAGCCCGAAAAGATAACCCTCCGTATCAAGCAGTCCAACAGTATTGGGTCCGAGGTAAACTGTATCTTTCGAGGAAACGTATTCTTTCAGGGCAATCTCATCCTGCGACGGGACTCCGTCAGCTGTGAGAACAAGGAATTTCAGTCCAGCATCCACGGCATCGACGGTGGCTTTTCTAACAGCCCTGGCGGGAACGAAGAGAACGGCGGAGTTAAGCTGCGGGAATGCATTGACCGCTTCGGCAGCTGAATTGAAAACCGGTACACCGTCAACATCCTGCCCGCCCTTTCCAGGAGTGCAGCCTGCGATAATCTCGGTGCCGAATTTCCTCATGAGCCGCGATTTACTTTTTCCCTGCTTTCCAGTTATTCCGAAAACCAATGTTCTGGGTGTTTCCACTCCGGCAAGGTATTTCAGTATTCCAGCCATCAGTCCACCACCTCCGGTATTTCAAGATCTATCAGGATTTCTGAGTTACCGTCAAGCAGCGCTGCGGTCTCACACATAAGGCAGCCTATGCACCGCGCTTCCGGATCCATGGACAGTGCACTTTCATCCCATTTCAGGAATCCTGTCGGGCATGCTTCAACGGATGGCGGTATTTCGTCTTTCTGCCATCTTTCCGGGTAGAAATATATCTTACCGGGGGGAATTTCAACGGTAATTACAGGTTCCCCCTCGGGCGGTGTGTACCTTTTGCATGTTTTCGCTGTTTCCCGGGCCATATCCATAATGTCGTCAACCATTGCGTTGGGGAAAATAACGGCAGGATAGGTTTTCACGGGAACAGGCAGAGTCCCGCCAACCCTTTCGAAGAGTTCTCTGGCTTTGTCCTCGTCGGTCCCGCCGAACCGTAGAAGTGAGGGAAGGGGAGTGGGACTTTCCCGCAGTGCCTTCCATACTGCCGCTGCAAGGTGATGCTGATTCTGGAAAGCCATTCCAGAACCTGTAAGAAGAAGAACCTGAGCATTTTTCTGAGCAAGTATGACCATTAGAATGCGGTAGCTCTTGAAGGCTGATAGCCCTCCGGAAGTGTCAGATTCGTTCAGAGTAAAAATATCAGTTCTCGAACCGGTAGTCATTTCCCAGAGCATTTTGCCTCCGCCGCCGCAAAGATTGGTTGCCACTCTGAGGGCTCCTTCGGGCGGAGTTTCTCTGTTCTGTCTGAAAAAGCCCGTGCCGGAGGGATCATCTCTGTTTATGAGCTCAACAACCTGTTCCAGTTCAGTAAGATCTTTTGAAGATCTGATACCCGGTGGAAAAAACACATCCATGTCAGCTTTCCTGACAGCGGAATTTTCAAATTCTGCTCTGCAGTCAACTGCAACAACAGTGCCATCACATAATACACCTAATGGATTGATCTCCAGTACGATAAGTTTGTACCCTATGAAGGTACTTATCATACTTTTCAGGAATTCTGAAACAGCTTTGTGTTCTTTCAGACCTTCAAGTTCCTGCAGCTCTTTCTCAATATCGTCTGATCCGGGAGGATGCAGAAGAGAAAAACGCATTTTCAGGAGTGTTCCGCTGCGGCCTTCAACTCCTGAACCACCTTCTTTACTGAAAAGAAGGACACCACCGGGGAGCTCTTCTCTGGAGCCGAAATCAAGCATGCATCCAGCGTAGTACTCGGCTTTTAGATCAAGGCCTTCGGTAATCAAAACAGCTTCTGCCTGTCCCCAGTCTCCTTTTGAAAGAAGAATATTCAGGTTTTCTTCAAGCTCTTCGCGTGTATCAACTTTACGGACCAGGCCATGTTTCTTTCTGCTGGTTGCGCCCGGGATCTGCGCTTTAAGGTAAACCGGCATTCGGGGCAGGGTGGAAGGATGATCCTCACCGATTTTGATTAAGATTCCCTTAACAAGGGGTACATTCTCACGTTCCAGAAGAATTCTGGTTCTGTATTCAGGCAATGCCGACATTACACTCCTCCGCGAGTTATGACTTTGATCTTTCTTTCATCATCCTGTCAGTATCCCGTACAGCATTATGCCATTGCATGGCTACTGAGGGACTGAGGCTGTAAAGGTAATTGTATTCGGTATAGCAGCTTGCTGTGCATGCCTGGCACGGAAGTTGTACTGTTCTGTTGAATGCTACCTGAAATCCGGCATCCAGAGCGTTGATAGCATCAGGGTAGAGGCCTATGAGAAGGGAACAGGGGTATACCTTTCCGTCTGCGTCTATATTGCAGTACATTCTTCCCGCTCTGCACGGGACTCCATGGAATTTTTCCTGCATCCTTGTAGTCGAGTAATCGGGCCAGTTCATGAGGCTTTTCAGGTATCTGGTAGAATTGGCGATTGGAGCCCCATTCTTCTTCAGGTCAAGGAGTTTTCTGTAGATCTTCGAATATTCCTCCTTCGAAGGCATCATGTTCGATGTGTCACCGCCAAGTTTCTCGTTATGGTGCAGGGTTTGAAAAGTGGTCTGAAACCCGTATCTGACCGCGGTTTCCATAATGTCTTCAAGGTGGTTCATGTTATGTCTGGTCAGAACGGTTATTGTCCAGAGCCTGACCCTCCCGGAGGCCATTTCCATCGCCTTCATGACTTTTTCATGGCTGTGCTCCTCGCGATTTAAATCATGAGCTTCCCCGGGGCCGTCGTAGGCAAGGACAAGATGATCTATGTTGTTCAGTATCTCACTATTGGATGGTATAAGGTAACCGTTTGAGTCCAGACTAACGTACATTCCAAGGGATCTGGCAAATGCGCAGAGCTCGGAAATATCATTCCGCATGAGCGGTTCTCCGCCCCACACACCGATGCGCCTTGTTCCGGCATGCGCCATCTGTCTGAACAGCTCTTTCCACTGGTCTGTTGTAAGGTCGGGACGTCCCTGCTCTGGAATCTGGCAGTAACTGCATCGGCTGCAGCACCTGTCTGTTATGGACACCATTACGTTAACCGGTCTTTTTCGTCCAAAAAGACCCAGTGCAGCATCCATTCCCATGCTTATCTGACCGGTCAGCTTCATCGCTTCTCTCCCTCGGAATGACCCTTCCATTGAGGTCCGTACATATTGCTATCCATGAAATGCTTTGCTTCTCGATACTGGCCCAGCAGGTAATATGCAAGATTGTACCAGCGCTTGGCGCCCATCTTCATTATGCCCAGGAAAGGACTGTCGATCCCCGGAGCCGTCTGTTCCCTGCTGCCGCGGATTGTTTTTTCGATCTTTGCCACGAAATTTGGAGCAGCTTTCCTGAAAGAGAAAGATGGACGCTGCGACAGGGGGGGAATGCATATGTTTTCAATCCGCTCATAGGAACCTGTAACCCCGTTTCCGCTAACCGTTGTTTCAACGGAAAGAGGGGCAATACCCATCACTTCTGCGACGGAGTAATCCAGGGCTATCCTATCGGTTGACGCTGCCAGGAAATCCGTTTGTTTTGGGATACCCGGTTTGGGTCCGTTTCCCTCTAGTGATACTGTTCCATCAGCAAGAGTGAGGATGACAGGTATCAGAGAGTTCACCGCTACGACGTAATCGGCAAGCCTGTAATGGTAATTGTGTCTGTTGTCATCGAGACAACCGTAAAGGTGCTTCATAGCAACGGAAATAACCGATCGGTAATGTGTTTTCACAACCGGAATCGAAACCACCGGCATTTTTGTGCATATCTCCGGTATACTGAAGCTGAGATCACCCACTTCACGTGGAATCCATCTGTTATCCGAGAAATTGTGCCAGATCAATCCCTCTCTTTCGGCGACATCCTTCATTCTGGTAACAGCGTAAGCTCTGGTTGCATCCACCAGTATCTGGCTTGATTCTCCGAGGTAGATCCTCCCAACATGATCTTTAACTTTCCTGGCGAAAGCTTCAACAACCCAGGGTGATGTATCAACCCCTGGCCGTATGTAATCCCATGTAAGATTTATCTTTACGAGAATATCTTCTTTAGGGGGAAGCAGCTTCTTCCAGTCGAAAGCATCAAGAATATCTGAAACGGCCCGCTGGACACCATGTTCGGTTGATGCATAGATAACTTTCATTATTACCTTTCGGAGTAAGCCTGAATATACTGCCTGATAACAGGACAGCACCAATTGATATCCTTTCCTGATGCACGGCCGGAGGAGTATATTCTAAATACTGATTGTTACCGGAGGATGTTATGAAAATCTCTATCACAATGGTTCTATGTGCTGTTGTCCTCTCCGCAGAACTGGTTGAATTCACCAGCGCAGGAGTTCTTCTTTGCAATGGCGCAAGGCTGGATGTCGGAACTTACGCGGCTCCCCTGGCTGTGGACTGGAACGGTGATGGGAAAAAGGATCTCATAATCGGCCAGTTTGCCTATGGCAGAATAAGATTTTACCCCAATGTCGGAACTAACAGCACTCCGGTCTTTAACGAGTACTATTTCCTTCTTGACGGACTTGGCAACCTGTCCGTACCCTGGGGTTGATGCACCGGAGCGACGAATCCACAGGCTGTGGATTGGAATGCTGATGGCAGGCTTGATATCATCGTGGGTGACAGACTCGGTAATATCAGTTACTTCAGAAGGCTGGATTCGGGTGAACTTACCCTTATCGCTGAACCGATGATTGCCGTTGCAGGGGAAGAGATCTTCCTGGGTAATAACTCATCTCCAAGCGTGGTGGACTGGAACAATGATGATCTTCCCGATCTCGTAGCAGGAAGGCTAAGCGGAATTCCTGCGGGTCTTTATCTCTATATTAACGAAGGTGTTGCAGGTGATCCTCTCTTCAATGAGACTGATACCGTGTTCTGTTCGGGTGAACCGATAGAGCTGTACGCCTCGTACCCTGATTTCGGCGATCTGAACGATGACGGACTTATGGACCTTATCGTCGGTTCCACGACGGGCAGGATACCATGCTATATAAACTGCGGAACGCCTGATCTTCCAGTCTTTGAAGAGTATGAAGACCTCAGAGCCGACGGAGAGGTACTCAATATCTATACCTACATAAGACCTTCGATCTGCGATTGGAACGAAGATGGGATTCCGGATATCATTGCTGGCGGAGATTCCGGTGAGATTCTACTATTTCTGGGTCAGCCTCTGACAGGACTTGAGGAGGTTGAAGCCGAATATTCCCTCAGGCTCAGCCTTAACAGTCCGGCTGTTGATCTGATCCGGGCATCTATTGAACTCCCGAGTTCCGCAGAAGTTAAATCGGCACTTTATTCGGTTGATGGAAGGCTGCAGTGCATAGAATCGTACGGTATTCTGAATTCCGGTATTCATACGCTTCAGATGGACATCAGAGATATACCTGACGGTGTTTACCTCTTCATCAGTTCAGTGGGGGAAGAAACAATTTCCCGCAGTGTTGTCATACTGGACTGAGCTGATACTGTAATCAGTTCCTATTCCCGCAGCAGTACGAGTCTACCAGAAGCTTCCGCAGAGCCCCAGAGCCTCAGGAAGTAAATACCTGAAGAGAGTTGCGAGGCATCCATCTCAACCAGATCCATGAATGGTGATTGCCCTTCAAAGGAAAGTACCAGTCTTCCCGAAATATCGTACAGAGAGAGGTTCCATACTCCCTGAGCAGGGATATTCACAGGTACCGAGAACAAGGCTGAAACTGGATTTGGGGAGGGAAGCCCCATAACGGGAAATATCGAAGGTCGAGTTGATATCCCCGTTGAACCCGTATACGCTCCCTGTACGGAAATGTCATCGACGAAGAAGCCGGGACCGGTGTCCGAATCGCTATCGGAGCAGAATCTGAATTCCACCTGGATGGTGTTACCGGTGTCCCAGGTACTCAGGTCGTAGCTCCATTCACACCAATCTGTTCCGATTCCATGAAAATCCCTTCCAAGGGCTCCCCCCGACCCTATGTAATCCAGAGTATCTGAGGAACCTGCAGTCAGGTCGTTTATAATAACGTACAGCCCGTCTGAACCGTAAATGGCAACATCGAATGCAGCCCAGAAACTTAGCAGCGCATCTGGAGCCAGTATCATTTCAGGTGAATGCAGAGTGCAGTCCATATTCGGGCTGTACCCTTCAGAATCACCGCAATGCCATGAGTGATCCGGGGAGTGACTGTTCGACGTGGTGATGTTCCAGAGGTCTATTGTGCCGGAGTGTGTCCATCCTGCCGCTCCTGACTCTACATCATTTGAGATACCTGTTTCTCCTATAGTGAGCCTCAGTGAATCAGAAGATTGATAATCGGCGGTTTCCGAGATAATATCGAAATAGAGCCAGGGGAAAGAGGGGGAGGGAGTAGCTGGATCCAGCTGGCAGACGAAGGTGAACGTTTCTGTGCTGCCCTGCGGAATCGAGTCCACAAAGGCTGAATCTGTTAACCATGTCATGTCACCGGGATATCCTGTCATAACACAGGAAACGGAGGCTGCATTCAGCAATCCAATATTTGCTATGGAAGCTGTCAGGTCGAAGGTTTCACCCGGTTCTGGAATACCGTTCGCGTTTCCGGATGTACTGTCATTTACACTGTAAGTTGTGAAGTAGAGGCCCGGGGCATAGAGCAGGAAGGAAATTGAGATATCCCAGTTTCCCTGAACTGACTGAATATCACCCTCAAGTGTTATCACATCACCGTTTACAGCCGAAGTATTCACCTCAAGGGAGACGTATGGTGTTCCGCTGGATTCACTTCCCGCATCGATAGAACCGAACAGGCTTGAATTCTGATTGACAGTTGCCGGCCCTGAAAGAGCATTTATTACAAGTTCTACGCTTGTTAGATTTTCGGTTCCCTGATTCAGAAGGGTGATCTGAAGATCAGAACTGCACCCTGGAGAAAGCTGCCCGTACCCCATGTCATCATCAATGATAATCTGGGAGATCACCGGATCAGGGCCGGTTGCCTGGGGTATATTGACAGTTGTTCTTCTGACGCCCGGTCCGGTTACTGTAACTTTTACATCTCCGGTCACCGGGTTTTCCAGAACAAAAGTATGGGCGCCGGAGGCATTCAGTTCTGTAACTTCCCAGTTGCTTCCCTGATCATGAACACATACTGTCAGACCAGCAGTACTCGCACCTGAAACCTGTACCGGGATCAGCGACGTATTCACAGTGACTATATCCGGGCAGTCTACTGTGATGAAGGAGGGTGAAATCCTGTAGGCTCGAAGTGATGGGTCTCCAAGCAGGTTTACATCGTACTGGTGCCACCTGTAGACATTCTCCCAACGACTGTATGGGATGAAATACTCCTTTGTAAGAGCCAGGAGTTCTGCGTTGGTCAGACTCCAATCACTGTACAGGTAATCATGGTACAGGTGATCGAGCGCGTCGGAGTATCCGTAAAGAGGGTTTCCCGGCGACCCCCACCCGTAGCTGGAGTTGCCGATGTATCCGACGGTGCATCCGTCCGGATTCGTTACGAAATGTTCACCCATTGCATCGAAATCGAATGCAGCGCTCCAGCATCCTATGGAGTACATCGAAGCGGCGAACCTCCCATCTGAATCCACAGCATCAACATCACTATAACCCATATAATCGTCGCCTACTCCAATGGATGAGTACCATGCATGCCCGTCATGGTTGATAAAATTCTGTCCCGCGTTCAACGCAGCCATTGTTGTACTGAGGTTCTCGTTCCCAAGGGCCTGGTACAGCTTCGTTATATCCAGAAAATCGGGAAGGAACTCCTCATCAATGTAATCCTTGCTATCACCGGAATTGGTATAGGGATTCGTCCAGAGGACCTCCGCAAGGAACAGAACCCTCTGAAGGTGGTCTTCCTGAACGCAATCTTCGTAAGAGGCGATATTGGCTACGAAAATTTCAGCTTCGCTGACATTTTCAACCGCAGCCCTTCCTACGAAAATATCCGGATGAAGGTCTACATCGTCTGCTACTTCACCGAAGATGTCGTTGTTGTTGGCGTCCCAGGTTCCATCAAGATCTGAGAAGTAGAGGTCGCATGGGAGGCTGTCCTCCCGGGGCAGACCATACTCACAGGTCATGGCATATGCGTACCTGAATGGTACCGCATCCGTGTCTCCACCCAGAAGAAGGAAATCAAGTCCGTTAGCCGTGTAATAGTCCTTGACGAAGTTTCTGAGTTTTTCTGCGTTATCGCGCCCTGTGGCGGAAGCGTATACTTCGGTCATAGTGAATACTTCGGTAAAGATACCCTGGCTGTTCCTCCTGTCCGCAAGGTTGTTGAAAGCCGGTTCAAAGGACGCATCCGTTACAATCAGCATCCTTCTGAAATCCCCGGAATCAAATGAGGGTAACGGCCTTGTTTCCAGCGGTGCCGTCTCGATGTACACTTCAAATGCAGAAAGCCTTTGAAGTTCGCCTGTTGCAGGATTCCATCTCAATGGAGTGACCGTAAATTCCGCTACGGGTGATCCGTTCATAAAGCCTGTTCCAGCAAGTTCAACGGGTTCAGCTGGCCAGTAGCTGTCAGAGAGGTATACATCGCAGTTCTGTGCGGTAAGATCACCGGTCTGCTCAACGATCAGCGGGAGCGGTTTTGAAAGGGGAGGAATGAATACCGATACAGCAATGGTCTCCCAGCTTCCGGATGAAGAAATAGAAGCAGCACCTAACCCCGAAGGGAGTTCAATAGTACAGGGGAATTCAGGAAGCATAGGGAAGCCTTCTTCAGTTCCCGCATAACTTCCCGGCAGCTCCGGTACCATTCCTGCGAGAGTATCATGAAGGCGTATCCGGCCGCTTAGGATCGGGATAATATCCGCTGTTACGGTTTCAGCTGAGAGAGCTGGAATAATCAGTATGAAAACAAGAAAAGCCTTAAACATAATCCACCTGCCAATGTATTTCAGTCTATCTTAAACAGTTACAATTGGAACTAACAATTCTATAAAAGCATATCACCATTTATCGGCATTGACAAGCAGTATGGTAGTGGTTTAACTTCAGTGCTGTAATCCTAACTGAAAGAGGAGGAATAATGAAAAAGGCAATCCTTTTGCTTGCTGGAATAGGGCTTCTTATATCTCTTTCCGCCGGCACGGTTGAAATCATCAACGATACCGGTGGATACGATATCTACTATATCTACATAAGCCCGAGTTACAGTGATTCGTGGGGCGATGACTGGCTGGACAGCGATGAGGTCCTTCCATCCGGAAGCTCGGTCGCTTTCAGCGTCAGCGACGATGAATACGACATCAGACTCGTTGACGAGGACGATGACGAATACATCAGGTACGGAGTTACCATCGATGGTTATTACGAATGGTACGTAACTCTTGACGATCTCGGGGAATACTACGTCAATGGTAGTACAGGCGGGGATACCGTTTACGGCGACGCCCCCATAACCATTTACAATGACACAGGCGGTTACGATATCTGGTACATCTATTGTAACCCTTCTGACTACTCCGACTGGGGAGATGACCGACTCGGAAGCGAAATTCTCTACTCCGGCTACGAATACACATTATGGGTTGATGGTGATGACTACTACGATATTCAGTGTGAAGATGAAGACGGCGACACCTACACCTTCTGGGAAATGTGGGTAGGATCAGATGGCATCTATCTTACAGTAGATCTGGGAGATCTGGACTAGAGCAAGTACAATATAACTAAGAGGACCCGTCGATCAGACGGGTCCTTTTTTATCAGCGAAATACCCTCCACTGTTTACAGCAAACATTCAATATGTAATAGTTGCATTATGAATGTTAATAGCAACAACGAGACATCTATTCTTGAGAAGAAGGTTAATCAAGCTTCCACCGATGCAGAGAAGGCCTGTGCGATCGCAGATCTTGCATGGGGTATAAAGTACTCCAATCCTGCACGTGCAATTGAGCTTGGAGATCAGGCAATCGAACTGTCACTGAGTATTGATCTGGAAAGCAATCTTCCCAAATGCTATCTTTCAAAAGCCATGGGTCTTTTGCACATGTCCCGTTTTCAGGCCGCTGAGAAATCCGCTCAGTTGGGTTTGAGCGGCTACAAGAAGCTTGATAATCAGGCCGGTGTCAGGCATGCTCTGAATGTGATAGGCTCCATCTACTTCAGATGGGGTAATTACGCCGATGCTCTTGAAAATTACCTTGAATCCCTCGAAATCCATAACAAGTTAAGCGATACTCCCGATCCTGGAATCCTGAGTAATATCGGAGCAGTATACCTTCAGCTGGGAGATACAGATCGAGCACTTGATTGCTATACACAGGTGAAGATACTGGCCGATAGGGTTAATGGACCTGCAGATCTGAAAACAGCTACCTGCGTTAATATGGGGGAAATTTACAGTCGAATGGGTATGTTCGATGACGCTCTGGAGTACCTTACAGAAGGATACGAGATCTGTCTCAGGAATGACATGAAACAGGCAGTTGCGGCGACCACTGATGAAATTGGAACCGTGTTGATTGAGCTGGGGCGTTACAATGAGGCGATGAAGAACTTCAGGGAAGCCATATCGAGCTTCAGAGCCCTGGATGATCTGAAGGGTGAAGCGCTGGTTCTTTTAAACATGGGAAAATGCTGCTTTGCAGAAGGAAGCGGTAAAGCTATGGAATTCTACCTTGATAGTCTTAAAAGGTTCCGTTCTCTAAAAGACAACCAGGGGATAGCAGAAGCCCTTACAGGAATTTCAATGGTCATGCTTGAACTGGGCAGGAAAGATGTAGCCCTGGATAAGCTTGACGAAGCTTACATGATCGCTCGGAAAGAGGGATTGAAACCGCAGCTCTCAGATATACATAGGAATCTGGCCTCCATACTGGAAAGTGAAGGGAAGTTCGATACCGCTTTCGAGCATCTTAAACTCTATCATGAGGTGGAGAATCATCTCCGCTCCGAACGGGTCGCCAACCGTCTCCGAAGCCTCAGAGTAATCCATCACGTGGAGCAGGCAAGAGAAGAAGTGACTAAATACATACTTCAGAATATCAAACTTGAAAAGGATAAAAGTAAGCTTGAAATGATATTAAGGAACAGAACTGAGGAACTGGAGAAGGATAGCGTCATGCAGGAGATTCCTCCGGATACCGGTAAACAATCTGAGGGAGGAACTGACAGCGAACGGGAACTCCAGATGTTTAGTGATCATGTCAGCAGGATAGCCAATGATCTCAATGATGTCCTTACTTTCGCAGCCGAGAATGCAGAGCAGGCGCTTGCGGACAATACACTAACAGAGAAAACTAAGAAGCACCTTAACCTGACAATAGACTCCATCAGGGATGGTGTTCCATTGTCAATGCTGCTTTCTTCCCTGTGCAGCTCCGAAGACGATGATGCCGAAGTATCAGAGAGTACACCCATTGATGCATTCAGGAATGAACCTGTCAACAAATACAAAATAGGCAGTAAAGTGCTTGTTGTGGAGGATGCCCCGGGTATAAGAGAGGAGCTGGTAACCAGTCTTGAAGAGTATGGATACAGTGTTTTAGCATCGACCTCATTGATGAATGCAAAAGAGATCATCAGTCAGAGTATCAACGATATCGGATGCATATTAGTGGATGTCGTCCTGGATGATGGATCGGGTATCGACCTTATAAGAGACGCGCATGAACAAAAGCCCCTGCTCCCAATACTCGCAGGGAGTTCTTATCCACTGTCCAGAGGTGATATGGAATACCTGAAGAAGGATGGTATTTCGCTAGTTCAGAAACCATACAAGATAGATAACCTTCTGCTGAAACTCTCCACGATTCTTCCCCTGTAGGCTCTCCGAGCTGCTTAGCGAATGCCCCTTCCGGGACATATCTCTTTAAAATCACAGACATCGCAGGAGGGATTTCTGGAGGTGCATACCGCTCTGCCGTGGAATCCGAGCTGGTGGCTGAATGATGTCCGGCTCTCTTCAGGCAGCAGTTTCCTGAGTTTGGCCTCGATTCTGTCCGGCTGTTTTGCACGGGTGAGGTCAAGTCTTCCCGACAGCCTCCCCACATGGGTATCAACTATGATCGCGGGTTTGTGGAATACTTCCCCGATTATGACATTCGCGGTCTTTCTTCCCACGCCCGGGATCCGGACAAGCCCTTCAATGGTATCGGGCAGCCCGTCATTCGCAAGAAGCCATTCAGCGGCATTCTGGATCGATTTCGCCTTTGATCTGAAGAAGCCAAGTGAATGAACCATATCCTCTATCAGATCCCGATTTGCTGATGCGAGTCCCTTGATATCGCGAACTGTACTCCAGAGCAGGGGAGTTACCTGATTAACAGATTTATCAGTTGTTCTTGCCGATAGAATAGTGGCTATCAGGAGTTTTTCAGGATCTCCATAGTATTTCAGAACGCACCTTGCATCCGGATAGAGAAGGGGCAGACGCAGAAGCAGAATCTCAATATGCTCTCTGTTGTTCACATTATCATCCCTTCGGAGAAGTTTTTTATTACACGTCAATCTAGTATCTTCGGTAACCTGAATGCAAGTGGAAGGAGAAGTTCCTTGAAGAACGAAGAATGCGGAATAGAAGGCGTCCGTCTTTACAATCTGACGCAATACCCTGACAGAAGAGGAAGCTTCTTTGAGCTGTTCCGAAAGGAGTGGCTTCCGGAGGTTTTCAGCGACAGAATCCAGGTCAACTGTTCCAGATCATCAGCAGGTGTGATCAGAGGGCTCCATTATCATAAGCACCAGTGGGATTTCTGGATCCCGATCAGCGGCAGGATGACGGCAGGCTTTGCGGATTTGAGGAAAGATTCATCCACGTACGGCAGATCGCTATCCCTTGAACTGGACCCGGAAACGCCCCCGGGGCTCCTTATTCCACCAGGTGTAGCCCACGGATTCGCCGCAGTTACCGACCTTATCATGGTATACGTTGTCAGTAATTATTTCGATAGTACCGATGAGCACGGTATAGCATGGAATGATCCGGGTATATCCATCAAATGGGGGATAGAGAATCCTGTTGTCTCCGAAAGGGATGTTCTCAACGAACCGTACAGCTGGTAGGGGGGCGGAGGTGATCCCTCCATCCCCCTGAATTGGTACCGAAGGGGGGACTTGAACCCCCACGAGGAAATTCCTCACTAGGTCCTGAACCTAGCGCGTCTGCCTATTCCGCCACTTCGGCTCTGTGCCCGGCGATTCTAGGGAAGAAATTGCATAAAGTCAATATTCATCTTACCGAAGTCAGCAGTATGCTGTATATTTCCAGGCCGGGAAAGGTGAATATATGAAAGATGATAAAAAAATAATCGCGCGGAACCGGAAAGCCCGCTACGAGTACGAAATTCTCGATTCAATGGAAGTGGGACTTGTACTTAGGGGTTCCGAGATCAAATCTATAAGGGATGGAAAGGTCAGCCTTGTCGGGGCTTACGCTTCACTGGATGATAATGGGGAACTCTGGGTTCATCAGATGCATATTGCTGAATACGACCAGGCAAGGGATAATCATGAGCCTTACCGTGATAGAAAGCTGCTTGCACACAGAAGGCAGCTTAAAAAGATTGGCAGAATGATTCGTGAGAAGGGCTATACGCTCATTCCCCTTGATATTCATCTTACATCCGGAAGGGCGAAACTGGAACTGGGGATCTGCAGAGGAAAGAAGCAGTACGATAAGCGCCGCTCCATCGCTGAGCGGGATAATGAAAGGAATGTAAGAACAGAGATGAAGAGGGCATTAAGAGGGAATGATTAGTCTGCACCTTCTATTCTGTATTGCAGCCATGGTGGGCGGAACGGTAACCACGCGTATCATTCCCAGGTACGATGGATTGCTGATGGAGCTGACCTCTTCAGAAGTTATCATAGACAGTATAACTGTTACGGGATATTCTGTGAATGTAAGACCCGGCCACAGGGTTATCATGCCCGAAGCCTTTTTGCCGTTCTGGGTGTACGGCTGGGAGCCAGATGCCGATTCCTGCGGTTTTACGGTTGAGCTTACAGATGCGGTTGATTCCCTGGAGTATTCACTAAGTGAAGATAGCCTGGTTATGCTGATATTTTTCAGAGCTGCGGAACCATTACTCTTCCCGGAACTTTCATGGAACGGCCCTCCGAGGGAACCGGCATACATTGATGAAGACCAGATCTATTCCGATTCCTCGGTCATTGCAGCTCTGGAAATGGGACAGGAGTCTCCCTGGCTCGATGATTTCGACTGCATAGTTATCGATCCGGGGCACGGCGGCAGGGACCCCGGAGCCGTTGGTTATTCAGGTACTTTTGAAAAGGACAGGGCACTTGAAATAGCACTTCTTGTACGGGACATTCTTAGTATCAGAAGACCCGATCTGGAAATCGTAATGACAAGAAGCACCGATAATTATGTATCGCTGGGAGCCAGGACAAGGCTCGCAAACTCAATGAAAGCCGACCTTTTCATCAGTATTCACTGCAACGCGGCTGTGAATTCCTCCGCAAACGGTTTTGAAACGTTCTTTCTCTCGAGGGCCAGAACAGACGACAGCAGAGCGGTAGAAATGCTGGAAAACAGCGTGATTGAGTTCGATGAGGGTTACGATGCAGGTTCTCATTCTTTCCAGGATGACGCTCTTTCGTTTCTCCTTGCTGATATAGCGCAGAATATATACCTTGAAAGAAGCAGCTCACTTGCTGTTGAGATTCAGGGCAGCATGGCAGAGCGGTTCACAGGAAACGCGAGCAGAGGAGTGAAGCAGGCAGGATTTTACGTGCTGCGCGGAGCATTGATGCCCTCGGTTCTTCTTGAGATGGCATTCATCTCAAATCCGGGCGAGGAGCAGATGCTCCAATCTCTGGACTTCCGTCTTGCGTCTGCAGAAGCTATTGTAGATGCTGTTCTGAAGTTTGCTGAGCAGCAGTAATGGAGGATTTCTGATGTTGAAGCTTGAAAGTAGTGATCTCAGAGGAATACTGATCCGTCTGGGTGTCATAGCTGGTATTATCATTCTCATTTATATCGCTATTTCCCTCAGCATGAATTCGGTCAATAGATCCCTTGGAACGGATGGAAATACGGATGAAACATCTGAAGACGTTGAGCTGTATTTGCCACCGGAAAGCTTTTATACATCAGGAGAGGGGATAACTCTTCCAGAGATTGAAGACCTGCCTGAGGGGCCTGAAGCCTCCTGGGAAGTTACACCCTGCTCTATTTACGTTTCTGAATCATCCGAACCGGTTATCGACTCCCTCCCGATTGCACCCGAGATCGAGGATAAACCGTTTGAAGCTTTATTCCTGGTTAAACGATGGGCTGCAGAAGCTGGAATAGAGGATGAATACATCGATCAGGTTTACATCTTTACCAAGCTCGACACAATTTATGTAGACCTTCCTTCTGAAAGAGATTTTCTTGGCCTGAAACTGACAATTGAAAGCCGATTCATCTGTTTTACGCGTTTGTTTCCTATTGTTGCCGGAAATCTGCTTTCTTCCTATCCTGAAGGTATTCCACTCAGAGGAGTTGAAGGAGTATTCAGACAATGAACTCTGGAAAAATCGGTATCTTTGATTCGGGAGTAGGAGGCCTTACGGTCGTCAGGGCTGTGAACAGCCTGCTTCCCGGTGAATCTGTGGTTTATTTCGGTGATACTGCCAGGTTGCCCTACGGTTCAAAATCCCCCGAGACAGTAATCAGGTTTGCAATAGAGGATGCTGAGTTTCTTCTGGGCAAGGGTCTTAAACTCCTTGTTGTAGCATGCAACACTGCATCGTCCGTCAGCCTTCCAGCACTAAGAGAATTCGTTGATGTGCCCGTAATAGGCGTTATAGACCCAGGAGCGAAGGCTGCAGCCGGAGTAACTGAATCCGGGATAGTTGGAGTTATTGGAACCCTTGGTACTATCTCGAGCGGAGCGTATCAGAAAGCTCTGAAATCATTCGACTCGGTAAGCAGGGTCATAGCCCAACCCGCTCCCCTCCTTGTTCCTCTTGTGGAGGAAGGATTGCTCGATCACAGTATCACTGAATTGGTGCTGAAGGAGTATACAGCCCCTCTTGTAAGCGAGGGTATCGATACACTGGTTCTGGGTTGCACGCATTATCCTCTTCTCAGGAATGCGCTTTCCAATATTCTTGGGGAGGGAATCAGGCTGATTGATTCTGCCGAATCAACTGCAGATGAGGTTGCCTCCATTCTTGACACAATGGGATTACAATCAGAAGACCTTCGGGGGGAGAACAGTTTCTATGTCAGTGACATACCTCTGAAATTCCAGGAGATCGCGCAGAGGTTTTTAGGCAAAGCCATACCTCTGGTTACACAGATTGAAGTTGGTGAACTGCATTGATCTTCACTAAGTCGCGGTTTTGAAAATGTTAGGAGCCCGATGAGAGTAGACGGACGCCAGAACGATGATCTCAGAGAGATAGAGATAGAAACCGGTTACCAGCCTCTGCCCGATGGCAGCGTCCTGATAACCTGGGGTGAAACAAAGGTGCTCTGTTCAGCAGCGGTTGATTACAGGGTACCATTTTTCCTTGCAGGCAAGGGTACAGGATGGATAACCGCAGAGTATGGAATGCTTCCAGGCAGTGGTAACCGGAGGGTACAAAGAGAGCGTAATGGTGCGAAAGGGCGAACTCACGAGATTCAGAGGTTGATTGGAAGAAGCCTGAGACAGGCAGTTAACCTCGATAGAATGGGTGAGCGGACAATAACGATAGATTGTGATGTACTGGTAGCCGACGGCGGAACACGTGTCGCTTCAATCGTAGGCGGTGCTGTGGCTCTGAGGCTTGCAATAAAACGACAGATCGTGGAGAGGAAGATGAAGGATGACCCGTTCAGGGGTTATGTCAGTGCTTTAAGCCTGGGTGTGGTTGATAACGATATCCTTCTAGACCTATGTTACGATGAAGATTTCAGAGCTGTCATGGATATGAATGTAGTGATCACAGAATCAGGTGAAATGGTCGAACTACAGGCTTCTGCGGAGGGTGGAACCGTTCCCATTGATACGGTTAACACAATGACAGACAGGGCTATAAAAGCTATTAGGGAGATCATTATCCCGCTTCAGAGAGAGGCTTCAGCGGAATGAACCGCATTGTTCTCGCATCGGGTAACCAGGACAAACTCAGGGAACTTCAATACTTCCTTCGGGATCTGCAAATTGAAATTATCCCGGTTCACGATCTTATTCCGGGCTGGTCCATTGAGGAGACGGGAATCTCCCTCGAGGAGAACGCATTCATCAAAGCGAGGGATGTAGCTGAGAAAACTCACCTGCCGGCAATAGGAGACGATACAGGTCTTTTCGTCGATGTACTCGGCGGCGCTCCGGGTATCTACGCCGCGCGGTTTGCTGGCGTTAATTGTTCATATGAGAACAATATCAAAAAACTCTTAAGAACAATGCTCTGTGAGGAGAACAGGAGAGCCGCATTCAGAACTTCAGCAGTTCTGGTATCACCAGATGTGGAATTCAGCGTAACAGGTGAGATCACAGGTGTTATCATAGATGAACCTGATGGGGAAGAGGGGTTCGGTTACGATCCGATTTTCCTTCCCGATGATCTCGATAAGACCTTTGCAAGATGCTCACCAGAGGAAAAGCATCGCATCAGCCATAGAGCCCGGGCTATGCGAAAACTCAGGGATAAATCTATTTCATCCGGTATTTCCGGATAACAGATTAGAAATTTCCATGACATACTTAGGAGGATAGTTTTTTGAGAATGAAGATCAGGTTTAGTTATATAGTTATGTTCGCAATCCTGGTTATCATCGCCTGCGCCGAACCTGCCGAAGAACCATCGGAGAATCTGTCTCAAATCAATACCCACCAGAATATTATACTTATCATCCTTGACACTCTGAGGGCTGATCATCTTTCCTGTTACGGCTACCACCGTTACACTTCACCTTCCATTGACAGCCTGGCTGCGGAAGGAACCCTGTGGGCAAATGCCCAGGCACAAGCTCCCTGGACACTTCCCGCGCATGCTTCAATATGGACAGGTCTTTCCGTCAGATCGCATAGAACTATCATTCCACAGGCGGTTTACATGGATAGCGGTGCTAGTGTCAAACTTATGTATACACTTGACAGAGCTCTTCCATCTCTGCCTGTATTATTGAGCGAAGCAGGATTCTCAACCTTCGGTATCGCTAATTCACCTTATGTAAGCAGTATCTATGGATTTGATGTAGGTTTTGACCAGTTCTCCTGTTACTTGAATGGACAGGAGAGAGCAGGCATTACTGTTGATTCTCTTATCATCTGGCTTGAGGAACATACTGAGGAACGTTTTTTCTGTATGATGCACCTTTTCGATATACATGATCCCTACAATCCTCCAATACCGTACAATACTATCTTTCAAGGGGATCCTGACGTCGGACATTTCAATTGGGAAGTTGAGAATAATGAGATTCTGAATAAAGACGAAAAGGACATAGCAATAGACCTGTACGATGGAGAGATCTGCTGGGTGGACGATAATCTAAGAAGACTTTTCAGCTGGTTGCGGGTAAACAACCTGGCAGATGAGACCCTTATAGTGATAGTATCCGATCATGGTGAGGAGTTTCTGGAGCATAACGGGATTGGACATGGTGAGACTCTCTTTCAGGAAGTACTCCGGATACCTCTGATAATGTCAGGTCCCGGTATCGAAAGGGGAATGATAGACTCAACTTACGTTGGTCAGTTCGATCTGCTCCCGACGCTGCTTACGTGGGCAGGTGAGGATTGTAGCAGTTATTTCGACGGAACCGATATTCTGAATGGTTTCAACCAGAAGCGGGTGATTCCATCCTCTGCTGTATTGCATTCCCTTCCGAGAAATCAAACACCTCTTGATATCCTCGAGAATTATCATATGGCATCGACTGTCTTTAACCATTCAAAGACTATAATGATGAGCAATATGGAGAATTTTGTATCCTACGATCTTGCGAGTGATCCGGAAGAGCAGACACCGCTTCCCGGTGATTCTGCGGGTATTGAGGATGTGCTTTTCTACTGGGCAACTCCACAACTAGGATTCCCAGAATTTGCAGCCAAAGATGAAACTACGATTCAAGCACTTCGAGACCTGGGTTACATAAACGACTAATCCCTATATTGCACTGGGGATGTCTATTGAAACTGGAGGAACTATTTTGAGTAAACATTTTAAAATGAGTTGGATTATTGTATTCTCAATTATTTTTATCATGTCCTGCTCTGATTCTGCCCATGAACCATCGGAGAATCTGTCGCTGACGGGTCCTCAGCAGAATATTATACTGATCATCATAGATACTCTGAGGGCTGATCATCTATCATGCTACGGTTATCACCGTTATACATCTCCATCCATTGACAGTCTTGCAGCGGAAGGAACCATATGGGCAAACGCGCAGGCACAGGCACCCTGGACACTTCCCGCACATGCTACAATATGGACAGGTCTTTCCGTCAGATCCCATAGAACTCTCAATCCGGTTCCGGTTCTGACTGATAATGGTGAAACCGTTAAACTTATATTTACACTCGACAAGGATCTTCCTTCAATGCCAGTTTTGCTGAGGGAGGCAGGATTTTCTACATTCGGTATAGCGAATTTCAGGATTCTAAGCGATGTATATGGTTTTGATGTCGGTTTTGATCAGTACTCCTGCAACGATGATGGCGCCGGCAGGGCAGGCATTTCTGTGGATTCTCTATTGATCTGGCTCGAAGATCACAATGATGAACGCTTTTTCTGCATGATTCACCTTTACGATGTACATTCTCCTTACAGCCCTCCAGCTCCATACAATACCGCATTTCAGGATGACCCTGACATAGGATATTTCGATTGGGAAATAGATAATAATGAGATTCTGAATAAAACTGGCAGGGATATCGCGGTAGACCTATACGATGGAGAGATCTCCTGGGTGGACGATAATCTAAGCAGACTTTTCAGCTGGGTGCGGGAAAACAACCTGGCAGATGAGACTCTGATAGTGGTAATGTCCGATCACGGGGAGGAGTTCCTTGAGCATGACTGGGTATTACATGGAGAGACCCTCTATCAGGAAGTACTCCATATTCCTCTAATAATGTCAGGTCCGGGTATCGAGAGAGGGCATCTAGATTCCACTTATGTGGGACAGTTCGATCTCCTTCCGACACTTCTGTCATGGGCTGATGTAGAATGCTCCAGCTATTTCGACGGAACCGATATTCTGAATAGTATGGCCGGAGACAGGGTGATCCCATCAAGTGGAACATCAAACTTTTCATGGGTCGGTCGCAATCAGATGGCATCGACTGTCTATAACCATTCCAAGACCATCATGATGAACGAGATGGAGGATTTCATGTCCTTCGATCTCATCAGTGATCCGGGAGAGCAGACAGCGCTTCCCGGTGATTCTGCGGGTATTGAGGATGTACTTTTCTACTGGGCAACGCCACAGCTCGGATTTCCAGGATTTGCAGCTACCGATGAAACTACGATTCAAGCCCTTCGAGATCTTGGATATATAAACGACTAGTTCACACAGACAGATCAGTTATTTCTGAGTTCCTCAAGCACCTTTTCAGCAATTGAGAAGGGAACCGCTTTGTAGTGCTCAAAATGCATTGTGAATCCAGCCCTTCCCTGGGTCATGTTCCGAAGATCTGTTGCATACCCGAACATTTCCGACAGGGGAATGAATGCTTTTACAATTTGTGCGTTTCCCTGAAGGTCCATTGATGTGATGTTTCCACGCTTTCCATATATGTTTCCGGTAACATTTCCCGCATAATCTTCAGGTACTGTAACGGTAACGCTCATAACAGGTTCCAACAACTGGGGGTTTCCCCTCATGAATGCTTTCCTGAAAGCTGACTCGGCACACTTTCTGAAAGCCATCTCCGAAGAATCCACTTCATGGAAAGAACCGTCATTCAGTGTAACTCTGATATCAACCACGGGAAAATCAAGCATTACTCCGCGAGACATTGCGTCTACGATTCCCTTCTCGACCGCAGGAATGTATTCACGGGGAATATTACCACCCTTTACATTGTTGCGGAATTCGAAACCGTGACCTGCGGGCATTGGTTTAAGAGTCATGATGACATGTGCATACTGCCCCCTGCCGCCTGTCTGCTTTGAGACTTTTTCATTAATATCGACTGTAGAGGTGATAGTTTCCCTGTATGCTACCCTGGGGGGAGAGGTTGACACCAGAACGCCGAACTCCCTTTTCAGCCGGTCAAGGATAATCTCCAGATGGAGTTCACCCATTCCAGAGATAATTGTTTCGGAGGTTTCCGGATCAGTTGAAACTAAGAATGTTGGATCCTCTTCTGATAACTTTAACAGGGCGCGTGAAAGCTTGTCCCTTTCTCCCTTTTTCTCGATCATGACCGCTACGCTGAGAACGGGTGCAGGAAATTCAATCGCTTCCAGTATTATCGGGTTCTCCTCGCAGCACAGCGTATCGCCTGTTGATGTGTTCGGCAGACCTGTGACGGCACCTATCTCACCAGTGTAGAGGGCATCCACAGCTTCCCTCTTGTCAGCATGCATCCGGAGTATTCTTCCCGCCCTCTGCATTTTGTTCTCGGATGAATTGTAGACGTACGATCCGGATTCAAGGGTGCCGGAATAGACCCTCACATAAACCAGTTTTCCTACATGGCGGTCGGTAACGACTTTGAACGCCAGAGCGGCAAGTCGTCCATCATCCTTTGGAATGCGCTCAATAGGTTTACCCTTAAGGCACTGACCGCTTATGGGAGGAAGGTCAAGCGGGCTTGGGAGGTAAGCTATAACTGCATCGAGAAGCCTCTGAACACCCATGTTCCTGTATGCGCTGCTGCAAAGAACAGGGCATACAGTGCGGGAATGTGTGGCTTTCCTTATGGCCAGACTGAGTTCCGCAGGCGAGATAGTTTCACCTTCGCAGAACTTATCGAAAAGGTCTTCATCCACTTCGCTTATCTTCTCGATTAGATGCTTTCTCCATCTATTCGTTTCGTCGAGCATATCATCGGGTACCGGTTCTTCATGCCATGACATTCCACGGTCGGCTTTGTCGTAATAAACAGCGCAGTTGTCCACCAGGTCCACAATACCACGAAAACTGTCTTCTGCGCCTATTGGTATTATCACCGGTACTGCATTCGCCCCAAGCTGCTTCTGAATAGACTCCACAACACCGTAGAAATCCGCCCCCAGCCTGTCCATTTTGTTCACCAGGGCAATCCTTGGTACCGAGTATTTCTCAGTCTGTCTCCAGACCGTTTCAGACTGGGGTTCAACACCGCCAACCGCGCAGAAGAGTGTAATCACACCGTCAAGCACCCTGAGACTGCGTTCTACTTCTACAGTGAAGTCAACGTGTCCGGGGGTATCTATCAGGTTTATCATGTGGTCCCGCCATACGGTCGCTGTTGCGGCGCTTGTTATCGTTATTCCCCGCTCCTGCTCCTGAGCCATCCAGTCCATTACGGCCTGACCGTCATGAACTTCGCCCATTCTGTGTAATTTGCCTGTATAGTACAGTATCCTTTCAGATACTGTTGTTTTACCTGCATCTATGTGCGCCAATATTCCGATATTCCGGAGATGACTGAGTGAATACTTCCTTGACAATTCTATACTTCCGTTCCATCTATCTATGATTATTCAACAAAGAAGCCTGGCTGACCCAGGCTCTGCAGAACTGTAATATACTGAATAACAGAAATATTGCCTTACCTGGGAGGGAATATCTCGGAATTAAGCATAAGAATTGCGATCATGGATGATCTGGAGGATATCGCAGCTATCTCCCGTACAACATGGGATGGAGATGATTACCTCGAGAACAAAGCCCGGGGATGGATACGGGATCGCAGCCTTTATGCAGGTGAACTCGATGGAATGGTTGTGGGAACTTTCAGATTGTCTCCAATGCCGGGAGGGGTGCTGTGGCTGGAGGGGCTTCGCGTGCATCTGGATTACCGGAATCGGGGATACGGCAGGCAAATTGCGGATGCAGCCTTTGAGGCTGGGAAGAAGATCATTGGAAGCGGCAGCGCAGGATGTATGGAATTCTCAACATACTTCAGAAACAATGAAAGCATACATATCTCCCTCTCACAGGGCTTCAGAGTGGTAAACCGCTTTATCCTCATGAACAGGGAAGGTATCGATTCGACAGCAGGAATAGAAAAATATGAACCTTCAAACGCAGATTTCATGTCCCTTCCAGGTCACATTCCCTGCGGCTGGAAATATCCGAGGCTGTGCCCTGCAGGCATAGAGTGGGCATTGCAGCGCTGTGAAGCCTGGAGGAAAGGGGATGTACTTCTGCTGAAAAAAAGGAGTTCCGATGAAACTACACCTCTTCGTGGCGCTGAAGAAGACCCCGACAGTTTCCTCGATGGAGCGGAGGCAGCGATCCTCAGGGCAGGCGGTTCGCATTCATGCATTGTTCTCCACGAATCAGACAGGAAGGTTATTGAAAGAGCCTTCGAGAGGGGCTACGATACCTGGGAACCTATAGACGACTACAATGTATTAATATTTAGATACAGCATATAAACACTTAAATCAATACGACTTTATCGTAATCCCTTTGTGCGAACCGCGGTCTTTGATATATTCTGCGTTAACAAATGCCGGGATGGTGGAATTGGCAGACACAACGGACTTAAAATCCGTTGCTCTTTTGGGCGTGAGGGTTCAAGTCCCTCTCCCGGCACCATTCTCCGAAAGGATTATCTTGCCTCAGATTCGTGTTCTTCCAGATACTGTTATCAATCTGATCTCAGCCGGTGAGGTGGTAGAGAGACCGGCATCTGTAGTGAAGGAACTTCTCGAGAACGCTCTTGATGCGGATGCCGCAGAGATCACTGTAGAGCTCGAGCAGGGGGGAAGAAAGTCCATAATTGTACGGGATGACGGCCTGGGCATGAACAGGCATGACCTCCTTCTATCCGTACAGAGGCATGCAACCAGCAAAATTTCCTCAAGCAGCGATCTCTCGTCTCTATCTACACTTGGATTCAGGGGTGAAGCTCTTCCGAGTATCGCTGCCGTGAGTCATTTTACAATTCTTACTTCAGATGGAGCTGACGGCTGGAAAATGCGAATGGACGGCGGAATTCTCAGAGATATTTCCCCCGCCGCCAGAACCAGAGGAACTACAGTGACTGTAGACGGGCTGTTTTACAACCAGCCGGCAAGAAGGCGATTTTTAAGGACTCAGGCTACCGAACTATCCTGGGTGGAGAGATACATTACAGCATCCGCGCTCGCGAGGGATGATATTTCCTTCAGGTTACTGCATAACGGTAATGAACTGTTTCACCTGCGCGCAGGTCAATCCGTTCCGGAAAGATTATGCACAAGATACGGTCTGCCTGGAGACAGCAGGTACGTAAAATCCGAAGGACAGTCCAATGGAACATCAGTGAAACTCATCTGGTTTCCCGATAGTCGATGGAACAGGAAAAGCCATCAGTACATCCTGGTCAACGGCAGAACGGTGTATGCGGGGCTGATCGCAGGACCCATCGATGCGGCTCTCGCAGGCCCGGCGGGTTACCCGCTCCTGTACTGCAGCGTATCCGTACCTCCCGATGAAGTTGATGTTAACGTCCATCCTCAAAAGCGTGAGGTAAGGTTCAGAAAACCATCATCTTTGCGGAAGGCTGTTGAGGCCGCCCTTGGAGAACTTCCCTCATCAAGAAAAAGCGGAATGACATTTGCACCCGGTACGGGAGGATCCATCGGCCCCCTGCGGAATGGAACAGATAGAAGGATATACAATGAAGACCTTTTCAATGCTGCACTTCAGGTGCAGTCTCCCGGTGCGGTCGACACCCCGGGGAAGGCTGAACAGGAGTTTCCCATTGTGCAGATCGGAAGGTCGTACCTCGTGACATCCACTGATAAAGGTGTAGTTCTTATCGATCAGCACGCAGCACATGAAAGAATTCTTTTTGAAACGGTACTGAGTTCCATGAACAGTGATTCGGAATCCGGGCAGCAGAAACTCCTCCTTCCAGAACATATCAGGCTCGATGCACAGGAGAGGGAGCAGCTGGATGATTACAGTACTGTTCTTAACAGGTCCGGATTCGAGTTTCACATCGATGGGGAAACACTGATTCTTACCGCTGTTCCCCCGGGAACCTTCCACGGGATAGGTGCACTGAGGGAAATACTGCGCTCCCTTCAGGATCCGGAGAATGAAGATATGTCCGTTCGTGAAAAAGTGGCTGCTGCTGCAGCCTGCGCAGGTGCGGTGAAATTCGGCGATCCGCTTTCACCACTTGAGACAAGGCACCTCATAGATCAGCTGTTTTCCACATCAGATCCCTTTCACTGTCCTCATGGAAGACCTACACTGATAGAGATATCCTTCGAAGAGCTTGGTGAGAAATTTGGACGATAACCTGCATATTCCACCTGTATCTGTACTTACAGGGTGTACTGCCTCAGGGAAAACCGGAGTGCTTCTCAAACTGAAGGAGAAACGCGATATAGAGGTTATAAGCGCTGATTCCAGACAGGTATACAGGGGACTGGATATAGGAACAGCGAAACCTTCACTTGAAGAACAGTCCGTCCTTGCTCATCATCTTATCGATATTATCAATCCGGATGAAGCTTTCTCAGCTGGCATGTTCTCGAGGGAAGCACAGCGTCTGATCTCCGAAATAAGAAACAGGGATTCGATTCCAGTGATAGCCGGGGGAACAGTGCTCTACCTTCTAGCTCTCACAGGAAGCCTTGACCCAATGCCCCGGAGATGCAGCGGTGTGAGGGAAGGCTTGATGGTCCTTGAACGTGAAACACCTGGAGTTCTATATCGCATGCTTGAGAAACTTGATCCCCTCACCGCTGCCTCTACGGGAGAAGGAGATATCAGAAGGCAGATCAGGGCGCTTGAGTTGTTTGCATTGACAGGTTCACTGCCTGCGGTTCTGCGGAAGGGCGGGGATCCGAAGTTAAGAAGGATGTTCAGAATAGTCGGTATTTCTCTGCCAAGGGAAGATCATCGAAGGAAAATAAGATCAAGGGCTGCTGATATGATAGATCAAGGATTGGTAGATGAAGTCAAATCCCTTCTGAGCGAAGGCTGGGGAAGAGAAAGCGTCCTCGGGAGGACTATAGGATACAGAGAAGTACTTGATTTTCTGGATGGTTCTATTGCCTCAATAGAGAAGACAATAGATGCAATTTCCGCAAGCACATGGCACCTTGTGAGAAAGCAGAAAAACATGTTCGATCGCTTTGAAGGCATTGTCTGGGTCGAAGACAACCAGGATCTGATTGAAGAATTACTATTAGGTGAAGGGGGATTCTAATGGAGAAGAAAAGGGAATCTGGAGAGATACTCGAGCACATGCTTCTTGAGGAAGTAAAGATAGAAGATATCGATTATATCGATCCTCCTGATGAATGGGATCCTGAACTCCATCAGAAAGAACCAAATGTGCCTCCGGTGCTTATTGAGGAGAAGTCAGATGAGGAGGGTGGTGACGGCAGAGAGTCCAGAGGATACAGTCTGCTGGCTCATCACAGGAGCTTCTGGAAGGCTCATGCGAAGGGGCTGTTCACTCTTCGGGCACTGGTTGTTCGAAGCAGTGTACACATATCTCTGGCTCACGAATCAATAAGGAACTGTACGGAGGAGGCACTGCTGTTCGATGCTCTTCTTCGAAACGGACTATGCGAAAACAGGAGCAGGCTTTCGGAACTCCTTGGGTATTCGAGGGCCAGAATCACACAGATACTCAACCTTCTTAAATTACCGGAGGGAATGCGGCGAAAACTCCTGTTAACAGATGATATCAGCGAATTCCAGCTTCGACCGATAGTCCGGATAGCTGATAAAGGGTCACAGAAAAATATGTTCAACCATCTTATAAAGGGGAAACTTACCGGAAGGCAGATGGCTCTTTTTGCAGATGAAAAGGAGAAAGCTGTAGAGGATGATAGTGAGCCGCCTGCGGATATAGAATATCTAATGAACGAGGATGTGCAGCTGGATGAACCGGAGATAATCCCGCTGAATGACCAGGAGGAATCGGAGGATGAACCTGCTTCGGGTGCCGTTGTTCAGTCGTCTTACACTTCGGAACTGATGAAGCATCTGAAGCTCAGAGGCAACGAGTGGGAAAAGAGGCTTGAGATTAAGGGTGTCAGCCGGATCGATACGGAATTTCTAAAAGGGATACTCAAGCTCCGAACCGGTCTCTACAGCGCAGCTGTGGAGATTCTTGAGGGAGTTATAGAAGCAAACCCGAACTATGCTCCGGCATATTTCTACCTCGGCAGGTGCAAGAATCTCCTTGGAGATCCCGCTTCAGCTGAGAATGCACTCAGATCAGCTCTGGAAATGCTTCCCGAGGAACCGGATTACCTGGTGGAACTTGCGATAGTTCTTGAAAAGCTGAAGCGGGATACCGAGGCTTCCGCATTCTACAGAAAAGCCGGTTCTATTAGAAAGAGATCCCGGACTGGAGCACTCAGTTGAGATACGGAGCATTCCTGCTGTTTGTTCTTATTCTGATTTCGTGCGCGAAAATGGCTCCACCCGGTGGAGGACCTGAGGATGAAACCCCTCCTTCCATCATTTCCGTGTTTCCGACTCCTGGACCCGGATACAGGGATCTGAGAAAAATCACCGTTGAATGGAGCGAAAGGCTGGATGAGGTCTCTGTTGCTGTATTTATTTATCCGACGGTCGAATACAGCCTTGATGTAAGCGGCTCTACAATCGAGATCGAGCTTTCGTCACCAGTCGCTGCTGCGCCGCTGGTAATTCACCTGCCTAAGGAGATCAGGGACAGACGGGGCAATCAGGTCGGTATTTCGAGCGATCTGGTCTATAGTTCCGCGGATTCTCTGCCAGAGGGACAATTGATAATCTCAATGGTCAGGCAGGGGGGAGGAACTCTCTCGGCGATTACACTGGTGGAACTCTACAGAGACTCGGCTCTAGTTAGGAGAACAATCCCGGATTCTACAGGTACAGCCCGGATCAGATGGCTTGATCCGGGGGATTACAGTCTGCTCTGTTACGAAGATCCGGACAGGTCGTACCAGTGGAACTCCCAGCAGGAAGCAGGTATCGATACCTCTGTAACACTTATGGAAAACGACAGCATATCAGTTGATTTTACGCTGACAGTTGTAGATACTGTAGGTCCTGTTCTTACCGGTATAACAGCTTTCGACAGCTACCATTTACAATTTCTTTTCAACGAAGAAGTATCCTGCGAATCATTCAGTAGAGGAGATGTGGTCCTCAAGGACAGCCTTGGAGATGAGATACCAGTCAACGGGTTCTGGCTGCCGGGAGGTTACTCGGGAACTACCGTATTACTTGATACCTGGAAAATTCCAGATGCACTGATCACTGCGTATATCTCAGGTGTCGAAGACCTTATGCTTAATTCATCTCCATCGGATTCACTTGAGTTCTTCGGCATCGATTCCATACCTGCGGACAGTCTCAGGATACGCTCATATTATCCTGCTCCTGGATCGGACAATGCCGATCCCGCAGGTCCTTACCTGATTTCTTTTAATTACTGGATAGATCCTGATTCACTTGCTGCGAGATTCAGCCTTAGAAGTGTAGCTGACAGTGCCCTGGTTCAGGGAACTTTGACCGCAATCGATGGAAGGTCCTTTGAGTATTATCCCGATCATCAGCTCATTGGCGAACAGCAGTACAGGTTTGAATTGCTTCCAGGTCTTACAACATTATGGGGTGATACCCTTAGAATGCCTTTTACATGGGTGTTTTCGCCATACTGGGGAGATGAGCCGGGTTCGATCAGCGGCAGAATAACCGGCTCAGTATCTCCAGCTCTGACACTTCAGATAAGCAGAACAGGAGGAGGCGGAGATGCTGCAGTAACCTACGCTGCAGCTCAAGCGGGGGATTACGTTATCAGCGACATACCCGCGGGGCGTTACACGGTAGCTGCTTTCGTTGACAGGGACGCCTCCGGGACATGGGGTCCGATGGAGCCATACGGGACGTTTCCCGGTGTAGTTCTTGTCCGCCCTGGTCTTATCACTGATGAGGTGAATATTGACATTCTGCCCTGAGGAGGAATTCATAAGGGAGGACTGCATAAGCTGCGGCACCTGCGCGGAAGTCTGCCCTTCGCATGCGATACAGATGCTAGATGGATATCCAGCCTTCAATCGCGATCTGTGTATCGGGTGCGGACACTGCGGAGTATTCTGTCCGGCGAACTCGTTTGGATTGGAACCTCTTCCGGGAAATGCAGCAACAGAGCAGCAGTACAGGTCACTTCTTGAAATCAGAAGATCAATAAGATATTACTCGGATAAAGTACCATCGGAAGATGAGATAAGTGCGTTGACATCAGTCCTGTCTCAATCCCCCACAGGTGTGAATCAGCAGGGTATCACCGTTCGAGTAGTTAAAGGACCTGATGCTGTCGGCAGGCTTGTCAAGCCTGTACAGAAGATGCTTAAGATTCTTCATTTCACCGGTCTTCTTCATATTATCGGTAAGATTACCGGAATGTCGGATTATATCGGACGATTAAGAGGGGGAGAGGATATGATCTTCAGGGGAGCGCCAGTTGTTCTCTTCTTCTTTGTCCCGCGAAGGAACCCTACAGGCCGCACAGATGGAGTTGTTGCAGCAACAGCAGTTATGTATCAAGCAGTATCGATGGGGATGGGTACACTCTGGAACGGTGTAGCTGAAAGGATTTATCCCTTTGTTGGATCATGGCACACTGCCCGGACCAGTAAAACAAGGCTTACTGCCGTCCTTTGTGTCGGATATCCAGCCCTGCAACCGAAATGGAAGGCTCCACCAAGGATTTACAAAGTATTTTAATGTGGACTGAAGGGGATATGCAAACATGAAGAGATCCCTTCTAAGATCAGGTTTCACCGAGATGAAATACGACACCGGCAGGCTCCTGATCAACTACGCTCAAGGGCCGCCGGGTGAAACTCCCTTATTCCTCATCCCCGGACAGACCATGCCCTGGGAGAGCTACACACGTGTTCTTAAGGGGCTATCAGAGCATTTTGAGATTTACGCTGTGGATGTTCATGGACACGGAAGCTCGGGATGGATTCCCGATGGTGAATACAGATTCAGCACAATGGGAGCGGATTTCGTTTCCATGCTGAATGAGGTTGTCTGCAGACCAGCAATCGTTTCAGGTAACTCGTCCGGGGGGCTCCTGGCAGCCTGGATCGCTGCAAATGCACCAGAAAGCGTCCTTGGAATTGTGACTGAAGATCCCCCGTTCTTCAGCTCGGAGTGGCCAAGGCTGCGGGACGACACTTACGTGTATCGTATTATGAAACTCAGTGCAGAAACCCTGATGGGATCGAAGGGAAGGGATCTGTCAGCCTTCTTTAAGGAATTTGAACTGCCTGTCGAGGGCAAGAAACGTCTGATGACCCTGCCAAAACCATTAAGTCTATTCATCTCAATGATACTGAAAGTATACCAGGGAATCCGAAGGGGAGAACCAGTTGATCTGCCCTTTCTTCCCCTGGATGCACGCCTGTTCATCCGAGGTCTCTCAGAGTACGATCCGAAGTTCTCCGCATCCTTTCTGGACTGCTCCCCCGTGGTTGATTTTGATCATACTGAGATTCTATCCAGGATAAACTGCCCCTTGCTCCTTATGCATGCTCACTGGTTCAGGCACGACAGGTTCGGTCTGGTTGGTGCTCTTGACGACGATGATGTTGAGAGGGTCAGATCCCTGGTCGGGAATTTCCGATACAGAAGGATCGAGACCGGACATGTTATGCACCTGCACCGCCCGGTGGACTTCATTGACGGAATGCTGGAAATGAAGGAGTGGGTCAGAGAAGATCAGAGTTGACCGAAAGGAGTATTATGTCGGGAGTAAATCGCTGCATGAATGGAAATTGCGTTTTCAGTTGGGCATTATGGTTACTCATACTGCTGATCCTTGTACTCGCAGTGGATGGCGTTGCAGATGATGCTCCTGGCTGGATCGTTTCGTGCAGGATAGTGGAAGTCGAGGAGATCGCCGTTCGTGAGATGGAATTGCTTGATTCCCTGGGATACGAATGCGGTGTTCTGTGGATACCTGACTGGCCCTCACTGGGCAGTTACGAAGGCTGGATGGTCTACGTCGGACCGGTCGATTCCAGGGACGAGGCCGAACAGGTCTCCTTCGGACTGCTGTGGAGGTTCCCGGATGCCAGAGGGACTTTCGTGGATGAATATCCTAGCAGCTGCGGGTGTGCTCCCGCACCTGACACAATGAATGATCTGACCGGGCTTTTCCCTCCGACCCAGGATTTCATGCATAGTGTTGCCCTTCCGGGAAGCTGGGAAGTCTCTATGGAGGTTCTCGGTCATGACAGTCTCGATGAGTGGGATCGATCGGTGCACATTTCACAGCGCCTTCCAGGGTGGAAGATCGAGGAGTGGGAGGACATATACCTGGGCACTGTGGAGGTGCGGGCCGTCAGAGAGGGAGCCCAGATCAATGCCCAGCTCTTCGAGCGGGAGTGCCGATACCTCAGGGATGCGGCAGAAGCGCTGGGGACCGGAGTATTCGAGGAGACCGGCAAGTACATTCTCCTTCACAGGCTCCCGGATCCCGGGGAGAGAAATGGCGATACGGACTTCTGGGCTGTTCTGAGCGGGGATTCAATTGAATATGGATACCGGTGCAGATCCTTTTACGGGGAGATGCCGTACTCCTGGAGAAGCATTCCCGCAGAGGCCAGGGAGTCTCTGCTCCCGCTGGCCTTCGATTCCGATGAAGGTGCCATAGACATCCTCTACAACAGGCTCACGATGGACGAAGTATATGACCGGGAATCGATGGACGACTTCTCATACGGTATCGAGTACATGGACGGCTGGGAACTCGATGTCTACCGGGATTATCGAGATATAGCCATTAGAGAGGTTCACCGCTGCGGAGGCTCTGGCGACCCTGATACGGCTCCGATAGTGGACAGGTTCAGGATCTACTCGAATTCTGGTGAAATTCTTTGGTGGCACCCGCTATATGGTGAATATTTGCCATACCGTGAACTGCTCGCCTTCAAAGATCTGAATGTTCCAAATATGAGCAAATGATCCGAGAACTGGGTATAAATCGGTGAGAGCGTCAGAATCAATTCAGGTTTAAATCCGATCGCGTCCTATGTAGTTATTTGTACCATCGTCTTGATCGATCATATCCGGTCTCTCATCCCAGTACGCCGTATCCCATACACCTGTATTGGGGAAGTATGGAGGGTGCATGGTCATGAGCCTTGGATCGTAAGTCACTGAGGTCTTATATCCGAAGGTATCAGTTCCGAAATCCCAGGTGATCACTCCCTCTTGATTGACTATGTAGCTCCCCACTATCTGCAGGCCTGCTGCCGGGTTCGGCCACCATGTAATATTTGTGCTGCTTGTATTTTCCAGTTCGAAATGTCCATCCAGAACCATTATCACGGCATCGATCTCAATACCGTTCGTGTAATCATTGTTGCTGGTGCTGATATCCCATATTGCATCCATTGGGACAACCCAGTCATCAAGAGCGGAAACCATGTCCGGATCAACAGCGATTGTAAAATTACCTTCTTTCACCAGCAGCCCGAGAATGCAATCGTTGTGATCGTCCGTAAGATCGATATTCTTGTACAGTATCGGACCGGAAACGCAAAGATTGCCATTAACGCCTATGGTCAGACCATCTGGCAATCCGCACAAGCCGTGATTCCGTAAGGGGGAATCCTCTTCCGTTTTCAGGTATACCGTTTCGTTAGAGCCATTATTCACCCATACAACCGGATTGGTAAGAAGTGAAAGATCGTAAGTTTGAACAAGAGAAGTTTCATTCTCTTTGACCAGAAGAAGGCTATCAAGGAGTATCATTCGGGTACCGTCCTCAAGGCCGCTGAGCATAAGTCCACCACTGAGCGCAGCATTGTATGCTCCCTGCCAGCCCACTTCATTTGAGTTGAGGGGAATCTCATCCACACCAAGTTCGAAGAAGGGTTCACCCATCAGCATCTTCTCGTATGGTTCGATGTAGAGGTTCTTATGGTGAGGCAGGGTTGCGATCTCGGTTATGCCGGTGCCGGGAATACGGTAGAGATAGTGTTCTGTCGCGATTGCCAGGGAATAGAACCAGGGGTCATGTTCTCTTCCTGTCGTAGAACTTGAAAGCTGAACAGCGTTATTACTGTGAAAGGGTCCGTCGAGCCTGTATCTATCTCCTAAATAATCATTGCTGATATTGTCCAGGAAAGTTGCGTATACGGAGAAGTTTTTCGGCAGTATCAGAGATGCAATTCCGTACATCTGTACCTGATCTTCAGAAATCACCTTTGAGAGGCACCTGACTTCGTATGCGTTTGCTGTCGCAACTTCGTCATTGCTGTTGTGAGGATCTACGAATACGAGGACCCAGCCCATGTCATCGCCCAGGTCGTACCAGTCACCCGTCTCCGGCAGGAATTGGATCGGCATGGTGCCTTGTGGAGCGTACGCTGCTTCCACTATCATATGGACTGCCAGATTCATTCCCGCTTCAGCAGTGAACCTTGCCTGAATTCTTTCCATGGCCCAGGCCTGAGTGCTACTGTTGGAGTGGAATAGCGTATAGAGGGCTCCCACCAGTATCGATAGTACTATAGCAGAGATCATAACAAGGATCAGAGCAGAACCAGTTCTTCCTTTTCTCTTCATGATTCTCCTCCTTATTTACAACATACCCTATCCGAACTATTCGGCGGAATCAAAGATATTGAATATCTATTGAATTACTAGAAAATAGACCGGTCGTATACCTGAGTCAAGTGCATGGAATAAAGGGTGATTCTGCTGCCGATTAAGTGCGTACTCGGTGGATGTGGGATGAGCGGGCAGAGTGGTTATGCCCTCTGGAGAAGAAGTCGGTAGAAAGGGATGATTTATCTATTAAGGAATCCGTGGTCTAAGTGGATCGTGCAGGTCCTTCTACGGGGAGATGCCGTACTCCTGGAGCAGCATTCCTTCCGAGGCCAGAGAGTCTCTTCTCCCGGTGCTGTTCGATTAAGACGGGGGTGCAATAGAAATCCTGTACAACAGGCTACGTGCAGACGAGGTAGTTAATTAATCATTACTATGGACTGAACAAGGTTCTCTCCTGATGTTCTCAAGCCGCAGTAGTAGATACCAGTAGCAACAGAATGCCCCCTCTCATCCAGTCCATCCCAGATCAGATGCTGTTCACCTCCGGATGATTCAAGTTCTAATCTGCGAATCATTCTTCCAGCCGTATCGTAGATCTCGATACTGCCCTGTTCCTCAGACGGAATTGTACATAAGATCGCAAGAGAGCCGAAGCATGGTGATGGCCAGGTGCGAAGGGACGAAGTGTTTATGGCATCACCGGATCGTTCTCCAATGCCTGTTAATCCATCGTACAGGTATGGAGCCAGATTAAATCCTGTGGCGGTCACGTAAACTTCTGAAGAGGATGAAAACTCCGGAATATCGAAGACCACCAGGCCTGATGCGTCAGAGTAATCCGATTCCATCCATGGTCCAGTCAAGGAATCATCTATTAATACCGAGAGAAGAATCTCATTTGCAGGCATTCCGCCGGCAGTTACCGTAAATGTATGTACTCCAGGGACAACAGGCATGGGATGCTCACAGCTAATAATAGTCAGTGGGGAAGTGTCATAGTAGATATCCATTTCAGGACAGCCGAATATCATGTGCATATGGTTGTTATCAATAGCAGAAGAGCCATAGTACTCGTATACTTCATTCTTAGACCAGTCCGTTACTGCCCCCATGTGATGTATGTTCTCCTGGAAGTAACCCTTGAATATCCA
>JAGLOY010000068.1 GCA_023138735.1 Candidatus Aegiribacteria sp.
ACAAGTGAATCCGCAGCTCCGTAAGGACTGTTCGTTGTGGGACCCATGATACCGATTGCACCCCTGGGATCATCGATTTCACCCTCACCCATGAAAGCCTCGCAGAGACAGTAATTCCCGTCAAACATCCCTACCTGGCAGGCGACAAGTGCTATCCAGGGGAGTCTTCTTCCGTTGGTGAGGTTGGCAACATCTGAATTACCGAATCCGGGAGGGTATATATGAGTTATATCACCATGGCCGCAAAGACCTATCATGGAATATCCGCTGTTTATTGAATCGCTTAGAGCAGCAATTGTTGGCGTTATCCCGCCGTTTTCGCAGAACCAGGTTACATTCATGCCCGCTGCCATCATGTACTCAACGTAGTCCCATGAGTTTTCAGTGAACTCCGTATGGCCTATACTCATTCCCTTGTTGAACCAGCTCTGGAGCGGTTCATACGGATACATTTCATGTTCGGTTATCTTCCATGCTTCGTATGCAAGATCATCAGTATCACTTCCGGAAAGGCGCCCGACATGAATGGAGGGGACACATCCATCACCGATAACTCCATAAATGTTATCAGCTGAGTGTCCGCTGTATTGAGGTGATGGGACTACATATTCGTCACCAACCAGCAGAATGTACTCCGGTGGGTTTGGCCAGGTATTGAAAGCGTTTTCAATCCAGGCATCGATTTCTCCGGGAGTCGATCCTATTTCCGGAACAGTTGCTGTCTCTATCTGCAGGCCCTTCCTCATCTTCCAGGCAATAAGGTCCTGCATGAGATCTATTCCCTCCAAAGAGGAAATTACAACATAACTGCCATCTACAATGCGCTCTGATCCACTGAATCCAAGAACTTCTTCGTAGAATGGTATGAAGCTTCTTGTATATCCGGTTTCAAAGCGGTTCAGTTCATTGCAGCCAGGATTATCAGTTGTTGAAATCCTGGCTGTAACTCTTACTGTAAGAGTTGCTTCTCCCGTGGAGGGATTCCAGCTTACCGGCAGAAAACTCACCCATGCAATCCTGATATCCCTCAGGATATTTACCGATTCCAGTTTTACAGGGTTTTCAGGCCAGGGATCAGAGCTGCTGTAGAATTCATTGTTGATTCTGAAAGGCAGGCGAGGCATACTCCTTATCTGAAGGGGTTGGAAAGGAGGAATCCTGAAGTATCCGAGAGAGATTGTTTCGTAATCGAGGATTTCAAGTTCGACATCTCCATATTCTGAAACCTTTACCATCCGTCGGATGGCAGGAAGATCCGGATAACCCGTGTCAGCAATCAGTCCTGATCCTGGAACACTGAAAACCGTTCCAGCTCCGTACATAGAGCTGAATACCTTTTCTTTCTGCAGGTAGTCGAGATTGAATTCAATTGTTATGGAGTTCCCGGTAGTACCGGTGACAATCGCAATCTCATCCTCGGATGTGTTTCTATAGCATTCATCAGCGGCTGCAGTACTTAAGATTGCAGTTAGAAACAGGAATGTAAGTTTAATCCCAAACATCATAATCTATCCTTACAGTAGGAGAATGTGCATATTCTAAATCAATGTGCTGAAAGTCTATAGATAACCGGATTCTGCTGCAATAGCAATACTGCGAAAGGGGGCTGTTAGGGGATTCTGAATGGCGCCTGGATGGATCAAAAAGGTTTCGAACCCGGATTAAGGAATCCTGGATCTTAGTGGATCATGCAGGTCATCCCGTGGACCGGTTGTCATGATGTTTCTCCAGCCAAGAACCTCTCTTACGCTATACTGGCTCATATCAAGCCTCCCAATGCGGAACCAGCCCTCAGCTGAGCTTAGAAGACGTCCGAAGGAGGAAACGCTTCCGTTGGCCAGGAAACCGATCCTTACGGCTTCCTTGCCCATGAACTGAAATCCGGCCAGATACTCTTCGGCTCCTATACCTTTCGGAAATCTGCCTCCAGGATAAGCCATTGCGAAGATCTCTGAAGTTCTGAGTCCCAGCCTTCTGTGGAATTTGACCATTGGCATGACCACGGAATTATCCCATTTGTCCCAGGGAAGAACCATGAAATTCGCATGCCTGTTCGTATGGTTTCCGATGGAGTAGCCCATATCAAGAAGGAGGTTGAACTTCTCCATTACGAATTCCTCCTGGCCGAAGGGTATTTTATCCCAGGAGATGAAGAATGTTGCTCCGCGGCCGAACTCCGGATGTTCATCACAATAATCCTCGAGGATTGCCACCGCACAATTGGGATCGATCTGCACAGAACTCCCGCTCATGATGAAATTGAAGTTATCCTGCCATCCATCATCGAATGTGAGCATCAGCGGCCTGCGGTCGGCTGGAACCTGCATGAGTCCGTTCTCGATATCCTCTGGAGTTATCAGAAAGAAGCCGGCTTCATCAAGAAGCTGAAGGTCCATAAGCATCCTGCCTGTGGAGACTCCATAATACCCGTTAACCGGATCGCTGACATGGTGATACATCAGAACAGGTATACCGCTTGGCGCGTTTGGGTCGGCCGGGTCTGGATCGCTGTAATGGAGGCATGTTGTCCTGCCCGTTTGCGGTGTCCAGAGGATAAGGAGCGAGATGATAAGCTGTATCATTGCGATGGGACCACTGTGATGCGGTCAAGGTTCGTATTCACATAACCATCCACGAATATTCCCACTTGACCCAGGGCAGGCATTGTGGTTCTTACAACCTGTATCAACTGTCCGTTTACTCTCAAGTCTATGTAATTGCCGTGAATCAGAGCTGATACTTCCACTCCAGGCTGGCTGTAGGGGAGAAGCCTGCTGGATTCAAAGGGGTCTAGTCCCATTACAGGCAGCCATAGCCCGTTGATACTTCTCTGAATCGTGTACTGCCCTCGGGAGTTTACTCCAAGAAGCAGAAAATTCTGAGTTGATGTAGCGCCTACCACCAATCCCACCACGCAGTGGGAGGGGGCATCCACAAGATCGAACTGGGCTTCGACAAGGCCGTCATCGATAAGGCCTGATGTGGAAAGAAGTATTACCGGGTCTGCAAAAATGGAGTTGTCTATATGCATCGATCCGTTGTAGACTTCGTAATAGCATGAGGAACCGAATGGTTCCGCAAGTACATTATTAAAAGTGCAGTTCATCAGTGTATCGTCGAATGCAGGCTGAGTGGTGAAGCCTGTTGCTGTGTATGTGGCAGAAGTATCAGAACTTGGGGTATGTGTGGAGGATAATCCGGCGAAGAAACCAGATGTTCTGGTTTCACCGCATCCCGACAGGGTCAGTACTGAAGCCAGAAGTAGCACAATGCCAGCAGGATGTAACAGGAATTTCATTCTTCTTCTTTCATGATTTGAGTTACAAGAGGTATTTGAGCCAATGGAAAGTACTTCCCTAAGACCGATTTGTCCAGTGCCCAGGAGCATTATCCTTGCAGTAATGACGTTCTTTTCAGCATGCTCCGCCCCTGAGGGAGCAAAAGAAGTGATACCCCCAATTGAACGTGAGACCGTAACTGCACATGCTTCTGAAATAGAAGGGTTCAGGTTCGAGGTTTCACCGCCGGACACTGTATCGCTGCAATGGTCAGGAGAAGGATCGGCAGTGGTTACGGATATACACGTTTCCATCGGGCAGGAGATCGGGGAGGGTGATACTCTGTTTCTCCTCCTTGAAGATATTCATGTCGTTGAGATAGAAAGACTATCAATGGAACTCGCTATGGCCTCTGCCATGCTGTCTTCAGATTCACTTCTGCATATGAAAGTAGACAGTCTGACGCTTCTTCTTGATTCTCTATTGTCCAATGAGAAAACTCTGTTTTTGTCCCCGGTGGATGGTACAGCCTCTGGAATACTCATCGAAACCGATCAGCGTATAAGACCTGGGAATGCTGTTCTTGAGCTGTCTGTAGCAAGCAGCTTGCTCTTTCACGTCTTTCCTCCGGACGATTGTACTGTGAATTTCTGGCCTTCGGGAGGAAGCGATATCCGATTTGTTGAGGAAAGAAGTGGATATGCTGTATATTCGGGAGAACTTTCTGCCATTGAAGTCAGATTCTCAGAGCTTGCGGCAGTGCCCCGTTTTGCAGTGTATGAAAGTGAACTTGAGAGTTATGTGATTACCGTGGATCATGATACAATTCCTGTAGTCCGGACGGGTGAGAAGGATAACAACCTTGTGATAGTACTTCCCCCGGAGCCCCTCGTTTCGGATCTTCGTACGTGGGCAGAGAAATGAATGGAGAATTCCTTTGAGTACTGAATTACCCGGGCTTGGTTTTAGAACTTCCTACCATTTCGCTCCGCTACAGGAAAGGATAATTGATTCATTCATCGAATGGGAGAAGGATGGGAAGCTTGGTTTCATGGAGCTTCCCGAAGATTCGGAACTCCTCACCGAGACGCTCCGGCTTGCGGACACTTCGCGGAAATACGCTGACCGCATGATAGTCTGCGGTATAGGCGGATCCTCCCTTGGGCTCAGAGCTCTTCTAAGCGCATTCTCCAGTAGCCTGGATAAAAAAGAGACGGTTATTATCGCGGATTCACCTGATTGGGCTTCTATCAGTGAGATGACATCTTGTATGGACCCCGACAGAACATCTGTTACAGTCATCACCAAATCGGGTGGCACTGCTGAAACCCTCTCGGTATTTCTCTCTCTTTACGGATGGATATCCGAATCGGTAAACGGTGAGTCGGGAATTACAGTCATTACAGACCCAGAAAAGGGAGATCTTCGGCGGCTGGCCAGTGATAGAAACTGGTCATCCCTTCCAGTTCCACCATCTGTAGGGGGGAGGTTCAGTGTTCTCAGCCCGGTTGGTCTCTTTCCAGCTGCTTTTGCGAAAATCGATGTAAAGGCTTTGCTTTCCGGAGCGCGGACAGTTGCAGCGGATTTTCGTGAAAGAAGCACCGCAAGCCTTGCTGCCTCAATTGCCGCAGGATTCCTGAGCAACTTCTCGAAGTATCCTGTTCACGCGATGTTTCCGTACAATGACAGGCTCTTTGATACGGCACTCTGGTTCTCTCAACTCTGGGGGGAAAGTCTTGGCAAGAAAATGGATCTTTCGGGAAGGCCAACGCAGACGGGCCAGACTCCACTCGCGTGCAGGGGACCGGCAGACCAGCATTCTCTGCTTCAGCTGTTCATGGAGGGACCCCGGGACAAAACTGTGACCATCCTCACAACGGAACCGGACATGAATGCGCCGAGAATACCAGCGGGGTTCGAAGGATACCCTTCTCTGTCATACCTTTCCGGTATCACCCCCGATGAACTCAGATCAGCCGAAGCGGAAGCAACGGGAAAGGCTCTGCAAGAGAACGGTATACCTGTCAGTTACCTCGAGATGAAGAAACTGGATGAACGAACCCTCGGAGAACTCATAATGTCTCTCGAGATTGCAACCGTTCTGACTGGACTGGCGCTTGATATCAACCCCCTTGACCAGCCGGGTGTGGAGAGGGGCAAGTATCTGACCTACGCAGCCCTGAACCGTCCGGGGTACGAAGCTTGATGAACTGCCTCATCCTGTCCGCACTGACTGCTGTTATTGTTCTTGGACCGGACCCGTCTGATATCCTGGAGACATCACCTATTTATTCATGGACTGTTTCACAGCTGCTTGACTGGGAGACAAGGTTCCTGCGGGATGGAGTTCCAGTATTGAGTTCAGGATTTCAGCCAGTTCCCGGATGGGGATCATTCGAATCCCTGAGCCTTTCTTCTCCGCTGGAAGCGGGAGTCTGGGGGAACGGAGACTGGGAGATTGATTTTGCTTCTTTTGCTGTTCCGGAGAGCTCTTACTCCAGCGGAGTGGGGCTGATTCAGAACACTTCATTGAACAGCAGATATTCCGCCTATCTCAGAAGACCGCTCATGTCACACCTGCTGGTTGATTTTGCGATGTCCAGAGAGGATACACTGAACAATCAGAGATACATTTTCCGTTCCGGTGAATTTGAGACCGGAGGACGCGGCTGGCAGACGGCCCAGGACGGTTATACACTGTGGGGCGGGTGGAATCCCCGGGATGCAGCAGCAAGGATTTCGTTCGCTCATCTTCACCCTGGGGGAAGGTACTGGGAAGCTCTTGGTTCCTATAGAATGGAGATCTCCCGTTACGATATACGAACCGCCTGCGCAGTAAGCGTATCTGATGATTCAATCCTGCGTGCAGAAGCTCATCTCCGCCTGGAATTTCCCATTTTTGGAATGAGGGCTGTATTGAGAAGTGATCTTCTTGATCTCGATGGAGATATTTCCCCCGGGGGCACTGCCGGCATACTTGCAGAAACAGGGATCTTCCATTTTCAGACCGGAGTTGCCGTTACTCCGAATTCCCATTTGCGTGTTATAGGGGTTGCAGGGATCGACCCTCTTGAAATATCTGTTGAAGCTGACAAGGATGGTTTTGAGGGGGGAATACAATCCCTGGTGAATACCAGTTTCGGTTTTCTGCATGCTGGAGTCTCTATTAAGGAAGACACTTTACGCTGCAGGGGAATTGCTCTGCCATTTCTGCCATGGGGAGCTTCGGGAAGGATACATGGAGGAGTTTCATGGGAACTCATGCATGCCGACACCAGTACAAGTGGAACCATGGATGTGAAGTCCTTGTTTACATTGGGAAGGTTTGCATTCATTTTTGCCCTTGAGGATGTTCTGGACGACTACAGAAGTTATTCATTCGGAATAACATGGACTTTCAGCGATCATCCACCAAGGATTATCGAAGAGGATGATAGAAACTGATGATACTTGAACAGAATGATGAAGACGGCATACTCAGGATAGCAGTTCTTGCTTCAGGCAGGGGATCGAACTTCGAAGCTCTCTGCAGGGGTGATACTGGTAATGGAAGAATATCTCTGCTGATAACGGATAATGAAAATGCGGATGTTATGCGCAAGGCATCAGAATTGGGAGTTGAAGCCCACTATATATCACCTGGCAGATACCGGACGAAATTCGGTGAAGCCCAGGAGGCTGAATGGACCCGTCTTATGATGGACAGAGGTATTGAACTAGTCTGTCTGGCAGGTCTTATGAGAATTATCAAAGGTTCCATGCTGGAGGAGTTCAAGGGCAGAATCATAAACATCCATCCATCACTGCTTCCATCCTTCCCGGGATTGCACGCTCAGAAGAAGGCGCTTGATTATGGTGTCCGGATATCAGGCTGTTCTGTCCATTACGTAGATGCCGGTGTTGATACCGGTCCGATTATTCTGCAGAAAGCGGTTCATGTGAAGGATGATGACACCGTTGAAATGTTGTCCGGCAGGATACTGCAGCAGGAGCATATTGCATACTCGGAGGCTGTCCGGTTTATCTGCAGCGGTGTTCGGCCGATTCAGGATGATGTATGATGGAATATAGTTTGAGAGGATAATACAGAATGTACTGGCTGCTGATATGGATGCTGCTTTTTTCCACTGCGGATGATCCAGCCCCGGCTATTCCCTCCATTGGATTACACTTCAATGGAAATCCCCTTCCTGTGAACAGGCTGGCATTTGTAGTGATGCCCGGCGATTCTGTTACACTGTCGGTTCAGAATGAGAATACCGGATGGAGCGCTACGGAAGGGTATCCATCAACCGGGGCAGGCAGTTCCTTCGGGTGGAGAGCCCCAAGGGACCATGGTATCTTCTATATCGATGTAAGCAGCGGTGGAATGATTGAAAAGTACACTGTCATAGTTCCTGTAGAATCCTGCAGATGGAGAACCACTACTCTCAACTCATTTCCCATCGGAAGTTATGGAGACGGAAACAACCGTGACCGGATGCCGGAATACTTCATTGAGCTGTCTTCCACCACCTCCGGGGCAAGGATCACAACACATCTCACTCTTGGTCAGTTCCTCTGCCGTGTTGAAGGAAATTATCCGCAGTACATGGCCTTTGATCTCAGACTGGCCGATAAGCTCGAAGCGATACTGGTAGCGGTTCAGGAGGTTTACCCGCAGGCGTCTGATATCCACAATATCAGCGGCTTCAGAACACCTGCATACAATGCCTCTATAGGAAATGAAACGACTGAGAGCCTTCACCTTTATGGGAAGGCGTCTGATATCTGGATTGAAAGCTGGCCCTCGAACAATCTCATGGACGATATCGATCGGAACAAACGAGTCGATGTTTACGATGGTGAATACCTTGTCGAGATCGTCAGGAGGCTGGAAGTTCAGGGAACAGTTATTACCGGAGGTGCGTCCGCGTACAGATGGATCAATACTCACGGCCCCTTTGTGCATATTGATATCCGCGGAAGCAGGGCAGTCTGGCCCACGACCAGAACCCTTGTAACGGATCCAGTCATATGAAAGGCACAACCTGAATGAATTCACTAAAGACTGCTGCTATTGTACTTGCCAGTGTGCTTCTGGCCGGTCTTATTATAAGCCTAGTCAGTGCGGATTCTCTTTCAAGAAAATTGATTGACCTGCAGCATGACTACAGGTTCACCCGAGATGAATTGCAGATACTGAGTTCAGAACGCGATACACTTATGGATGTACATTCTTTCTACCACCGCCAGTCAGATTCACTGAATCTGCTGACATACAGGCTGGATTCCCTTCAGGCTCTGATCCATGTGTATGATCTGAGTGAAAATTATGTAGGTTACTATCTTCTTATCGATACTAACCAGAACAGATTCCATCTCAGACGTAACATTGGCGACGGTAACGATGTTCTGGTTAGATCAGGTTACTGCGGCACCGGGAAAGGCTGGACAAGCAACAATGAGGGACAGGTATGGAATTTCACTACGCCCAGGGGTCTCAGTTACGTAATACGAAAAGGTGAGAATCCTTACTGGTACAGACCGGACTGGTACTGGGAGGAGATGAATATGAGACCTCCGGAACCGGATGAGTACATCGTGATTCCTGATACGATTTCATGGGAAGAGCAGATTACCTTCTACCATGATTCCCTGACAGCGAGCGAGAGGGTCTACGTTCAGAGGGTTCCAGGAGCGCTGGGTTCGTACAAGATCGATCTCGGCGGCGGGATTCTTATCCATTACGGAGTCGGCAGAGGCAGGAATGTAAGCCACGGATGCATCAGAATGGGAAGCAGCGATCTTGAAGCTCTGTACAGATCACTCCCGGTCGGTGCTCCTGTAATCATATATTGAGAGGTTGTTCAGTTGCACAAATCACATGCACATCCCCAGGAGAGTATAAAGGCTTCCGGGAATACCGATAGAAAGCACATTTTCGTTATCGGAATAAGCCTGATAACCACACTCGTACTGCTGTTCCTGATTTCAACTGTATTCAAATCAGCAGGACCTGAGAGTGGTATGGCACAGGCTGTTCCAGCCGATTCGTCAGATATTGATACTCTGAATGCCGTTCCAGATGATATCGTTCTTGAGGAAATACCGGAGTTCTGGCTTCAGGCAAGAGCCTTATCCACAGGAAACGCCGGCTGGGGACCGGATATAATCGCACCCTTCGATGAGCTGTGGTCCATCAGATCAAATGCTGGAAGGGAATTTTTCTCCTCTCCGGCTCTTGTGGACGGAGTACTCTATTTCGGCTGCAACGATGGTAATTTACGCGCAGTAGACGCTGCTGGGGGCTCCGTGAAATGGACATTCGCTACCGTATGCGGTATTTGCGGAGAGCCGGCTGTGGATGCTACAACAGTATACTTCGGCGGTCAGGACGGTGTAATATACGCCCTCGACAGAATCTCCGGAGCCAAACGATGGTCTGCCGGTCTCGGTTATCATGTATTCTGTAATGTAGCCGTTCTTTCCGATACTCTCATCGTTACAGGCAATTCAATGGGCAAGGTCTGTGCTTTGAATGCCCGTACCGGCGAACTGGTATGGGACGATGAGATCGGAGGGATAGTTCTTGGTCCGGTTATTGTTGATTCCATCGCTGTGTTTTCCACTGAGAATGGAAATATTGTCGCATTCGATACCGCAGGGGAACGCCTATGGGCCAGAGACTACAGCAGTCAGGCGTCACCACCTTCGGCTGATGCAGCAGGTGTATTTGCAGGTTTTTCAAACGGTGTTGTAAGAAAATTCTCTCTGCAAGACGGACATGTCATATGGGAAACCGATATAGTAAGCTCTACGCAGAGATGCGTTCTAGCACGGCCTGTGATTGCCGGAAACGTAGTCCTGTGCGGCACAAACGATGGGCAGCTCGTCTCCCTGGCAGCCTCAGACGGGACAGTACTCTGGAGACAGAATTTTGATAACTGGATTCAGCTGCCCCCTGCAGTGGGGCAGAAGATGGTCTACGTAACCTGCGATGATCAGAGAATCCATATTCTTGACCTGGATACGGGAGCGAAAGTTGATTCTCTTGAAATGGATGGTTATTCAGGGACCGCGCCTCTTCTTGTCGGCAGCATTCTTTATTTCGGGAACACCTCAGGTGACTTCATAGCCCTGAGGGGTACAGTACCTGAAGAAGATTCAGTTGAAACAGCGGAAGAGCTGGATGAGACAATTATCGAAGAGACGCCAGTAGAAGATACGGAAGAACTTCCAGAGACAATTATCGAAGAACCTGTAACCGTTGAGGAAACTCCCGGCGGAATGATACCGCCGCTGCCCGAAGGCAGTACTACTAATTCAACGGAGATTGAATGATAAATGAACCTGGCAAAATGCGCTCTGGATACGCTGCTATAGCCGGATACGCTAATTCAGGGAAATCAGCCCTGATCAACACTCTATCATGCAGAAACATATCTCCTTCATACAACTACAGGGGTACAACAAGGATTCCCATCTCAAGCATCTATATGACGGAAAACGAACAGGTATGCTTCATTGATACTCCACCACTGGATTACTACGAAGATGAAGAACTTTTCAGCAGCGTTGATGTAATATGCCTGGCTCTGAACTCTACTGAATTGTCAACAAAGCTGAAATCCCCGCTTCTGCGCAGCTTCATAAACAGAAACAGAAAACTCCCGATAATATTCGTACCTACTTTTATCGATTACTTTCCGGCAGAACTTCATGGAGCTTTTATAAATCAGATATCAATGTCGGTCAATTATCAGGAGATAGTACCCGTATGCGCTCCATGCGGTCAGGGTGTTAAAAAGCTTCGCAGCACAGTGTTAAAATACATACCCGAAAGGGGTAAGTTATTTCCGGATGGCTGCACTTCACTTCATTCGGAAAGATTTCTTGTGAGCGAACAGATCAGGATAAGTCTTTTCAGTGTTCTTCCGGCAGAGATAGCAGCTGCAACCGCGGTGCAGATTGAGGAATTCTCCATACGTGATGAAAAGAGGTATGTCAGGGCCAATCTGCATGTTGCCCGTCATTCAAACAAGGGTGTGGTGATAGGCAGGAAGGGAGCAATGCTGCAGAACATCGCGGATATAGCTTCAAAGGGCGCTTCTCGAATGATCGAAAGATCCCTCTATCTTGATCTATGGGTAAAGGTCAGGGAATCGTGGCCTGAAAACCGTGATGACCTTATTGAATTCGGGTATCTTTTTTGATGGAAAACACTGCTTTGGGCAACAGCTACAGAATAGAGCTGGATGCTTTCGAAGGTCCCCTTGATCTTCTTCTCTATCTGCTGCGGCGGGATGAGATCGATATTTACGACATTCCCGTTGCTCATGTGGCCGATCAGTTCCTGAATTATATCAGAGCCGCCCGGGAACTTGATCTGGATATTGCTAGCGAGTATCTTGTTATGGCAGCAACGCTTACGAAGATGAAAAGTAAGGCTCTCCTCCCTTCGCATAAGTATGACGGGGAGGAGGAGGCTGACCCCGGAGCTGAACTCAGGCGTCAGCTTATACTCTACCGAACTTTCCGCGTAATAGCGGAAGAACTTCAGAGAAGCGAAGAAACATGGACGGAGATCTACACCTCACCCGGAGAACGTGAGAGGTGGTCATCCGATTCCTTTGAGATCGAACCCGGGCAGGCAACACTGCTTGATCTTCTGAAAGCACTGAACAGCCTCACTGAAGGGGAAGCTGAACTACCATCTCAGAGAATTCAGCGAACCCTGCTGACAATAAGCGAATGCATAGATTCACTTGAAAGTAGAATCGTACCGGGCAAGATCTTTTCTTTCAGAGAAATAATCGGTCCGGAACCCGCAAGACTCAGGATTGTATCATATTTCATCACAATTCTCGAACTTGTCAGGAGAGGATGGATCTATTGTCATCAGGCGTACCCGTTCTCCGAAATAGAACTCCAACGTACTGAAAGGTGGAGTGTTGATTCTTGACAGATTAGCAAGAGAAGTAGAAGCACTAATTTTCGCTTCAGAAAGACCACTCAGCATCGAACAGCTGTGTGAGTACACCGGAAGCGGTGAGGACTCCATTCACCAGGCACTGGACAGGCTTAACAAGTCTTTTCTGGATCAGCAGCATGCCCTGACGATAGTAGAGGTTGCGGGCGGATTCCGTATCGCAACAGACAGAGAATTCGGAGACGTTGTCTCACAGCTTTTCGAGGGCAGAAAGCCCGGGAAACTATCCCGCGCAGCCCTTGAGACGATGGCTGTTATTGCGTACAGTCAGCCATGTACCAGAATTGCCATTGAATCCATACGAGGAGTCAATTGCGACAGTGCAATAAGAACACTGTTGGAAAGGGATATGATCAGGATCTCAGGCAGAATGGAAACACCGGGAAGACCTCTGCTGTATTCGACAACAACAGCTTTCCTGGAATACTTCGGCCTGAGCAATCTGGATCACCTTCCAAGATTCGATGAAATTGAAGAACTCCTCGGTATGAGTTCCTCTGAAATGGAGGAGAGGGATCTGTTTGGCTCAGGAGATTAATAACTATCGGCTGAATAGATACCTCGCGAGGGCAGGCATTGCTTCTCGGAGAAAATGCGACCTTCTTATCCAGGAAGGCAAAATATCCGTTAACAGTAAGATCATCACTGTCCCCGGATTCAGAGTATCCAAAGATGACAATGTAGAGTATCTTGGACACAAAGTTAAGCTTCAGCCTTTCCGAACGGCTGTCCTTAATAAACCGCACGGTTTTGAGACAACCCTGTCGCCCGATTCGAATAGGTCCATACTGGGGCTTTTGCGCGGTCTTCCACCGGGAACGGTACCGGTTGGCCGTCTGGATATTAATACCGGAGGACTGCTGCTGCTCAGTAATGACGGAGACCTGGTGAACCGTCTTACACATCCTTCCTGGGAGGTTGAAAGGGAATACAGAGTGTTCCTGAGCAGCCTGCCAGGTCCATCAGCCCTGCAATCCCTGCGGAAAGGAGCTTCTATTGGCCGCTCCGAATTCTCAAAACCGGTTTCAGTCAAATCCACAGGAAAGAAATCGATCAACATAGTACTGCGGACAGGAAGGAACCATGAAGTTCGCAGATTGCTTGAAGCGTGCGGTATTATGCTTGAAGGCCTTGAACGTGTTCGATATGGATCTGTTACGCTGAAGGGTTTGCAGCGAGGTAAGTGGCGCCTGCTTGACGATGCAGAACTCAGGGTTCTCATGAAAGCAGTCAAACTCGATCATTGATTCTCTTCACACTTGACTTATACTGTGATTATTCTAATATTTGCAGCCACTTTGAAAAGAAAGGGTGTGACTTTGCCTGACTCCGCTGACTAGAGTAATAGCAATTGATGGACCGGCCGCTTCCGGGAAGAGCACAACGGCTCGACTGGTAGCAGAACTGCTGGGTTTCTCATATCTGGATACAGGGGCCATGTACCGCGCTTCGGCTCTGTTAGCTATCCGCAATTCAATCAAATTTGACAACTCGATCAAGGTTGCTGAGGCTATTCGCAACCATTCCATAGATATCAGGGATTGTAATATCTTCATCGATGATGAGGATGTATCGGCGCTTATCAGAACACCTGAAATAAGCGATGCCGCCAGCAGAATATCATCAGGTTCTCCCGTTCGCCGGGAAATGGTAGCTCTGCAGCGCAGATTCGCTGAAAACCACGATACAGTTGCAGAAGGCAGAGATATGGGGACGGTGGTCTTTCCGTCTGCAGATCTGAAGGTGTACGTTATCGCAGATGTCGCTGTCCGGGTTATAAGAAGGTGGAGAGAGCATATTGCAAAGGGTGAAACAGCTGATTATGACATGCTGCTCAAATCACAGCTTGAACGGGACCGCAGGGATAGAAGCAGGTCCGACAGCCCATTAAGACTGGCTCCGGGAGCTATTATCCTTGATTCAACCCTTATGAGTATTGATCAGCAGGTTTCAGCTGTTCTAGACCTGTGCAGGAAGAGATCGCTTTGAAACCGATGAACGAATCTGTTCGAATACGCATACAGTATTACGGCGGCTGGCTTGCCCGAATACTGTTCGGGTTCATGGTGCAGGGAGCAGAAAAAGTTCCCAGACGTGGTGGACTGATAATAGCCTGTAACCACATTTCAGAGATGGATCCGCCTGTACTGGGATTCTCCATCCCAAGAAATTTTGCGATCATGGCCAAGGTTGAGCTGTTCAAGCATAGATTTGGAGATTTCTTTCTTAAGAAATTGAACGCATTTCCCGTTAACAGGGAAGGAATCGATACGAAGGCTCTGAGAACTGCGATAGACTATCTCAAAGGGGGAGAGGCAGTTGTGATATTCCCTGAAGGAACAAGAAGCCATGATGGACGCCTTCTTCCTGCGAAAGCCGGTATAAGCCTCATTGCATCCGCATCGGGTGCTCCAATACTGCCAGCCTTTATATGGGGCACCGATCATCCTCTGCGTGCGCTGATCAGAAAAGGTAAGCCGTTCAGTGTTACTTTCGGGAAATTGATCTCAAGCAGGAAGTTAATGGAGATAAAGAAGAAAGAGGGAAAAAAAGCTGTTGCTGAAACTGTTATCGCAGCGATAGCTGAGACAGGTTATCAAATAGGATTATATTCTAATAGTACTGTAAATAGCGAAAAGGAAGGAACAATGTGACTGATAAAGATGAACTTATCGTAGGTCTTACTCTCGAGGAGATTGAGGCTATCGAAGGACAGGATTACTCGTTGGCCCAGCGGGAAGAGTTGGAAGCGCAGTATCTTGAGAACATTGGATCGAACCAGATCAGACCTGGTGCAATTGTTACCGGTAAGCTTCTGCGGAGGGTCGGTAATGAAGTAATTGTAGATATCAATTACAAGAGCGAGGGAATTATTTCCATGAGCGAATTCGGGAAGGATGAAGAGATCATTCCCGGTGAATCGGTAGATGTACTTATTGAAACCCTTGAAGACCAGGACGGCAGAGTATCTGTATCCAAGGAGAAAGCACACTTCCATAAGGTATGGAAGGACATCAAGGATGCCTACGATACAGGGTCGGAGATAACGGGAACCATAGTCCGCAGGATCAAAGGCGGGTTGAAGGTAAAAATTATGGGTGTGGAAGCATTTCTTCCCGGCTCACAGGTTGCCCTTCGCCAGGTACCCAATCTTGAGCAGTTTCTGGGTAACGATTACAACTTCAGGGTTATCAAACTGAACAAGCGGCGCCGGAATATAGTTGTAAGCAGGAGGCAGGTACTTGAGGAAGCAAGGGCTGAACAGAAAGAAACACTCATCAAGGAGCTCGAGGAAGATCAGGTCAGAATCGGTATCGTGAAGAACATCACTGATTTTGGTGCTTTCGTAGACCTGGGTGGAATAGACGGTCTTCTGCATATCACAGATATGAGCTGGGGTCGTGTGCGTCACCCTTCATATCTCTTTTCCATCGGAGACGAGATCGAAGTTAAAATCCTCAAGTTCGACAGAGAGCGTGAGAGAATTTCACTGGGATACAAGCAGCTCCAGCCCTTCCCATGGGATGGTGTTAAGGAGAGGTACCCAATCGATTCTCTGGTGAAGGGTAAAGTCGCCAGTATCACCGATTACGGCGCGTTCATCGAACTGGAGCCCGGTGTGGAAGGTCTTGTTCACATCTCCGAGATGTCCTGGACAAAGCACATCCGTCATCCTTCCCGGGTTCTTAATATGGGCGATGACATTGAGGTAATGGTTCTCGGTGTTGACGAGGATGAGAAGAAAATATCTCTCGGACTCAAGCAAACCCTTGACAATCCCTGGGATTCCATCGAAGAGCGGTATCCCGTGGGAACCGAGATCGAAGGGAAGATCAGGAATCTCACATCGTTCGGTGCTTTTGTTGAGATCGAAGAGGGAATAGACGGCCTGGTTCACATCAGCGACATGAGCTGGACAAGAAGGATAAACCATCCATCTGATCTGCTCAAGAAGGGTGATGTTCTGAACGTTGTTGTACTCAATATAGATGTGGAGAACAACCGAATATCACTTGGTCTCAAGCAGACTCAGGAGAATCCGTGGAATACTATGGAAGAGCGCTATCCTGTAGGAAAGGACGCAAAGGGCGAAGTAGTACAGCTTCTGGACAGAGGAGTTGTTGTCCGTCTTGAGGATTACATAGAGGGATTCGTACCCCAGAGTCAGCTGGGCTGGGAAGATCTTGAAGAACCATCGGAGGTTATCCGTCGCGGTGATGAACTTCCACTGAGGGTTATCGAGTTGGAACCATCCAGCAGAAGAATAGTACTCAGCGTAAGAAGTTACTTCAACGGAAGACCCATGGAGGAACTGAGCGCTTTCAGGGAGAGCCTTGAGGGACGTGAAAAGCAGGAACCTGAGACAGCAGCAAATTATTCCAGTGAAGAAGACGAGTCCCGGGGCAAAGAAGATAAAACCGATGAGACCCCTGCAACCCCGTTAGAAGAGGAATCCGTGGAAGTGGTTGAAGAAACCGCTC
>JAGLOY010000069.1 GCA_023138735.1 Candidatus Aegiribacteria sp.
AACTTGTCTGCTGATTTAGAGCGTTAGAATCATGAATGGGAAAATATGAGTAAATCCAGAGCTTACGAGATTAAGTTCCAGATCGACCAACTGAAACGGGAATTGGCTTCAATAGAAGAAATGTCCACACCAGATTCCATGACAGATGCAGCCACATGTATGGCCTGCGGCCATGATGCAATCATTGAGAATCTCAGATCTACTGCCAGAGAACATGGAACAAAGGGACGTGCTGTACTTGCATGCTGGCAGGAACGACGAGATGGATCGAACCCGTGGTGGTACAGCACTACTATCATCCCGAACATGCTGTCCTACAGCATAAGAGATGTAAAGCACCTTGTTCCGGTACTTGCCTTCTTCAGCGACATAAGAGTGCTTCTGATAACTCAGTTGCTCTTCGAGCATTATGAAGGCTGCTCAATAGAAAATCTGGCATCCTATACGAACATGGACACTTCTGATATAGAAGCGACAATTTCCTCACTTCAGGATCGGGAATATGTTCGATCTTCAGAGGGTGAATATCATCTCTCTTCTAAGGGATGGCAGTTCTTCATTGTAATTGCTCAACTTATTCATGCGCAGGAACAGAAGCTTGAACCAGCCAAGGCTCTCAAGATCTTTCCAGCATTTCAGGAAGTATTCGGAATTTACTGGGGTGAATACCTCGGTAAGGAAGAGGACGATGCTCTTGCTCAACTCGACGAGAGTGGGTGGCTTGAAAAGCTATATAAGGATGGAATAACAGAAGCCGACATCCGGGAGGCAATACACGAGCACAACTACAATCCAAACTAATTTGAACAGATTCTAACAACCGGCTGAAGTGGAATTATTCAAATGGTCAGGCCTGCGATGCAAATAATCCACTTAGCCGGAGCGTTATAGCTAAAATAACGAGCCATACAATAGTATTGACAAATAGCCATACCCTAGCAATATTTGAATCATGAAAAAGAAACCGGATTTTCAGTGGGATGAAAACAAGAACAAGCTGAACCAGGAGAAACACGGTGTATCCTTCGCTTTAGCTCAGCTGGCGTTCCTTGATCCCTGCAGGGTCATCCTGGAGGATGCTTCACATAGTCAACAAGAACATCGATTCTACTGCGTAGGCCGAGTTACAGAAGGAATAATGACAGTAAGATTCAGCTACCGTAACAGACAGATCAGGATTATCGGAGCGGGATACTGGAGAAAGGGCAAGAGATTATATGAAGAACAAAATACTGTACACTGACGAACCTATGCGTAATGTCAGAGTTGTGGAGGATTTCCTCCCCACTCCCGAAGAGCTCGCTCTCAAGGATGAAACAGTGAAAATCACCATTTCACTGACTAGACGCAGTGTTGACTTCTTTAAGAAAGAAGCCGAACTCCATCATACACAATACCAGAGGATGATTCGGACTCTACTTGACGAATATGTAGCACATCAGAGATAACGGAGCTATAACAATCGAATCGAGCTCACTGCATGGTATCATCAAGTGTAGCAGCTCATTCGAAGCGTTAGAGCTAAGGGAAAATGAAAACAAGAAATAGAGCTGAAATCTGGAAACAGCAGAAATACAACAACTCCTGTGCTTGGGATTGTTTGTCAATGCTCCTTAACACACAAGGTGTTGAAACAAGCTCTTTGGAGCTTGTTGGATCATCTCACATTCCCTACCAGATACGCCTTCATCCAGAAGAAAATAGACTATCCGCCGGCATGCTTGTCCAAGGAGATAGAAACGTAAATGCGGTTGTAGGGAGATTTGGTTTTCATCTAAACAGCAGGAGACTCCCGACAATAACTGATTACATTAGCCATACCAGAGATACATTGCTCAATGGAGATGCTTTCATCACGAACATCAAGCGGCCAGACAATATACCAGGCAGGCATGCAATAGTTATTACAGATTTCAGAGATTCCCGCTTTCTGGGACTCGATCCTGATTGCCGACTGGATCGGACAATAGAGTATAGCTACTCTGATGTAGAAGAAATAGTTGCCCTTGAGTTTACCGAGAATGAATTTATGAATGCTGTATCTGGTGAAGATGAATTTGTCCCACTATTGGGCACACTCTCTCCTTGTACTCCCCAAGATCCAGAATCAACACTACTTCAAGATATATTCAAGAAAAGTAAAAAGGCTTTAGAGTTTTATGTATCCGAAACAAAAGACCTGGATTTCAGAACTGAGGAGTCCATATCAATCGTCTACTCGGTACTAAAACCAGTTGTGTTGGATCTTAGAACAGCGATTGAAATCAGAGATGAATACTTGAACCAGAAATCCGAAATTGCCTCATTTCTGAGGGTATTCGAAAGTGAAATTCTTCAATTCCGGAGAATAACAAAGAATGGCAAAGCCATATCAGAAGAAATAGACAATGGATTGCGTGATTCTATACAAAGATCTTACACGATTCTTGAGGAACACCTATCCTTTGAGACTTATCGCAAAGAAATAGAGGCTCTAACCACAGCATGAACCAGACGCCTGTCATTGATTCGCAGAGCTAGTAACGGCGCAGGTTATGCTGAATGTTAGATTGATCAAGGAAGAATGAAAATAGCGCAGCAAACCTTCGACCAGTTTACAGAAGATATTAAGGACATTCTTAAAGAAAATCTCTTCGAGATTGTTATCCATGGCTCATATGCACTGAGTGATTTCAATGCAAACCGAGGTGATCTGGATTACTTGGTTGTAACCAACAGAAACCTCGATGAAGGAATTAATTCCAAGCTGTTTGAATTGCATGAAAAGTATAGATCCAAAAGATGCTTGCTCCTGCATCAACTTGAGGGAACATTCTACCCAAAGCACTTTTTGGAAGCCCTTGAAGGGCAATTCATTGGATGTTACATTGGAACCAGCAGAATAGGCTGGAAATCCCTTTCTACTCTTCATAATAGCTATATTGACCTGCGACATATTAATGAACATGGCATCAAGCTTCTCAACAAGAATGTACGAATCTACAACCCGAGTGAACCAGAAATATTGAAAGAACAAAAGGCAGATCTTAAAGCATTCAAGAATTCAGTAAAGCTAAGTAGTGATTCTGAGGTTGGTCTCTGGATATCCACTATGCAATGGTGTTCGAGAACGCTTCTTTACTTGGCTAATCGAAAAATCGGATCGAAAACAGATGCATGTCGCTGGTGTATTCAACAACCTGAACTGGAAGCATTCAAGAGTTCCTTTCAGGAAGTGGAATACCTGCGTTCTCCGTACAAAGAAACAAGAATACCGGAAAAAGCAAAAGATACTTGTTTTGCATTACTAGGCTTCGTGGATAATATTCTACATGATACTAACTAGTAGATAGATAGAGGAATAGAAAATCTAACAATCGAATCGAGCTGACTTTACTCGTTTAGGACAGTGTAACAGCAGTTCATTCGAAGCATTCTGCGCCAGGACTAAACAGGTATTGGTGACATGCAATCAGTGATGCGATTCGGTTTCTCAGCCGACACGGAGTGGAGGTAGCACAAGCATGACATCTGACAAACCAACAAGAAACGATATTCATGATCTCTTGGAAAAGATCAACAACGATCTCAACGAGTTCATAAAGAACCGCATCCACGACGGCATTCTGAGCGATAAGGATTGGAGCAGCCTGTTTACGAAGCCCGAAATGGAGTGGTGCTGGGAAGCCCTTTCCTGCAACAAGGAAGACTGCCCAGTCCGGAAGCAGGATGATTACCGCTGCTGGCTCATCGCGGGAACGTTGTGCGGTGGAATGGTACAGGGCGTATTTGCCCAGAAATTCGACAGCTGTATTACTTGCGAGGTCTACAAACAGTATCATAGAAGACCGATTCGCTCCCTTTACGAGAACATCAGCATCCTTATCTCCCATATGAGCGACGAAGCATACGAGTTTCGTCATGAAGCCAGAACCGATTCGCTGACCAAGCTCCTGAGCAGGACCACCTTCGACGAGATCATAAATCAGGAGGTGAAACGCAGCAAGCGCATGAACGGCATCCGTCTGACGCTTGTCGTGTTCGATTTAGATCATTTCAAGGAGATAAACGATGAGGCAGGACACTTGGTCGGTGACTACTATCTAGTGGAGTTCGCCAAGCTTCTTCGCAATGTGACCCGGGAGACAGATTTTGTATTCCGTACTGGGGGTGATGAATTCACCGTACTGATGGTTGGCGGTAGGAATAAAGAGATGCTGTTCTACATAGACCGCATTCAAGAGGCCATTGCTGGTTGGAACGCCAACAAGGACCGACCCTATTCTTATGTCATGGCCGCCAGCGTTGGTGGAGCTTGTCTAAGCGATCTCGGATACAATATCGACAAATGCGTCGCCAAAGCCGACGAACGGATGTATCAGAACAAGCAGGAACGGAAGGCCGCACGATAGGCATCACAATAACAAGCGCAGAACAAGCAGATGGAGACGGACGCGATAAATCACGCCGCTCATCCTTAACGTTAGAAGTAAATAAAAAGGAGGGGAAATGAAAACAGATGAGATTACATTGCATGAACTGAATACGGAGCAGTTCATCGAAGAGAAAGTGAAAGAGATATCGTCTCTTGTTGGAAGTGGTACAGCTATCAACGCTCTTTCCGGAGGCGTGGATTCCTCCGCAGTCACCATGCTGGGGCACAAAGCACTTGGAAAGAGGCTTAAAACGTATTTCATAGAAAACGGCCTTATGCGAAAAGGCGAGCCTCAGAAGATCGTCGACCTTTTTAAGAACCATGGAGTAGAAGTCATACTCCTCGATGCCAAAGAAGAATTCTTCAACGCTCTTGAAGGCATCACTGATCCTGAACAAAAGAGAGAAGCCATAACGCAGACGTTCTATAAAAGCGTTTTTGGCAAGCTTGTAGAAGAAAGCGGTGCGAAATACCTACTACAGGGAACAATTCTGACCGATGTCGATGAGACCGTGGCAGGCATCAAGCGCCAGCACAATGTATTCGAGCAACTGGGCATCGATCCTCAGGAAGCGTTCGGCTACAAGATCATTGAACCCCTTGTGCAGCTCAGAAAAGACGGCGTAAGAGAAGTGGCCGAAGCACTGGGTTTGCCTGCATCCGTTTACAACCGGATGCCTTTCCCGGGACCGGCGCTTTCCGCAAGAGTCATTGGTGAAGCCACACCCGAAAAGATCGAGCTTGTCCGGCAGGCAACAGTTATAACTGAAGAGATCCTTTCTGATGTAGATGCCTTCCAGTACATGGCCATTCTACACAATGACAGGGTAACCGGTATGCGCGACGGCAGAAGAGATTTCGGGCTGCAGATAGAGATACGATGCTGGAACAGCATTGATGCAAGGACGGCCACACCCACGAATCTTCCCTACGAAACCCTTATGGAACTCTCAGGACGGATACTGGAAGAAGTGCCGGGAGTGGTGAGTGTAACGTATAATATTGCATCGAAACCGCCGTCAACAATGGAAGCGATATAGAAAAAGAGGGGTCAGCACCTTAATAGTAATTACTAATGGAACTAGTAGGTAATAAAATCTAACAACTTCATGCAGCTGACCGTGCTTTGCGCGGCACCTGATTCGGACGTTATACGCAAACATTTAGAATTGGAAACATGAATCAACAGCAACCGAACAATCCATTGCATGGCATTACATTAGAAATGGTCGTGAACACAATTGTTGATCATTTTGGATGGGAAGAGTTAGGTAAGCGAGTGAATATCAAATGCTTCAAGAATGATCCATCAGTGAAGTCTAGCCTGAAGTTTCTAAGAAGGACGCCTTGGGCTAGACGTAAAGTTGAAGAACTATACCTCTTAATTCAAAGCTCGATAGGGCATGGGAGCGTATAACCTCTCGTTGCAACGGAACTGGAGAGTCGTTCCGGTCTCCAGTCCGCTGAACTCGGTCGTTATCTAAAATACTTGGGGGGGTCGCCTATGGGGCAGAAAAAGACAAAACAAGACAAATTAAGAGAAGTAATGAAACCATTTGTATCTCCTCTCCCAACTAAGGATATTGGTAAAAAGTATACCAAATCGGAGCTAATTCAGGATCTTGATTTTATGGTTAAAACCATGGAAGAAGTTCATCCTGATTTGTACTTCTATTTCGAGAAGAATAGGGCTATCTCCCTTCTTGAAGAGGTAAAGCAGTCTCTACATGATGGATTTGATAGGATAGATTTCTATACTCAAGCAGCTAGATTTGTAAGAAACTTCTCTGATGGGCATACATCAGTTTATACGCCTAGTGAGGAATACTCTAAGTATAGAGATGCTAGTGGTCTCCTCTTGCCGTTTAACGTAGACTGTTCCTCTGGTGAAATTGTCATTCTAAAATCATTTTCCAAAGAGCACCACTCTAGTCATGGTAAAACTATTACCAGCATTAACGGCATTTCCTCAGAGTCATTACTTGATTCCATGGTTTCCCTATTAAGCTTTGAGCGAAGAGAAATGAGCCTAACATGCCTTTCTTCTTCATTCGGGAAACTGTTGTTTCTCCTGTATGGTCCTTGCAATACATTCTCCATAACTTTGCGTAACAGCCAAAATACTGAAGAGGTAAATATTTCAGGTGTTTCAAATGAGGTTATCAAAGAAAACAGTAATCAAGATCCTAATGAAAAAGAGGCTCCATACGAATTTACGATCAATAAAGAAGAAAACTATGCATTGCTTGATTTTCGTGAATTCGTTGATTTGAGTAGCTTTAAGAAATTAATCAGGGAGATGTTTGAACAGATTGAAATAAATGATGTTAGCAAGGTGATTGTAGATATTAGAAAAAATGGAGGGGGAAATTCATGGCTTACGGAAGAATTTGCATCTTACATAACAGATAAACCTTTCAGACAATTTTCTGGAACAGATTTTAAAGTATCCAAGCAGATTCGAAAATATTACCCAGTAATGATGAAGCATTTTACTTCGTTTCCAATGTCACTTGTCCCAGCTAAATATCTTTACAGAACACCATGGGAAAAAGGAATTGGAGACATCGTTTCTAGTGAGGCAAAGGTAAAAAAGCATAAGCCTAAACAACCATTTTTTACCGGAAGAGTTATTGTACTAATCAGCGCATATACTTTTTCCTCTGCAACAGGATTTGCTACAGCAATTAAGGATAATGCTCTTGGAACGATTATTGGGACACCTACTGGTGGATTTCCAAGCTCGCACGGTGATAGTTTTCCATTTACTCTTCCTAATACTTACCTGCAATGTGGTGTTTCCCACAAGTTCTTTGTTAGACCAAATGGTAACAGAACTCCGGAGCCACTCTATCCAGATTTTCTAATTGAGGAAACAGACCCAAATGCTGAAATTGACAGAGTTCTTGAATATGCTATAAACATGAAGTAGATAACACTTATGAGGCCCCCCTCTGTCAAGGGATAAATGTTCCCCCTGACAGGTGATCATTCTGTTTTCATTTCGTCTTGTATCCAGTTCAGCATTCTGACTTTGTTTCAAGTTCAGGTTCTGCACCAAACACTTATCGAGGATCAGTGGCTCATCCAGGATGAGCCGGGAAGGTTTTGACCTCCTCGTCCTAGAAACACATACGTTCCCTCATGCCGTCCCATTCAAAACTTAGGGTTGAATACCGCAGCACTCACCAGTTAGCTCCGGGTTCGGGGGAGGAGCAGAACACTTCACTGAATACCTTTCATATCTGCGGGAGCGGAGCGACCATCCAATCAACCAAAAATGTTTACCTGGAATGCGCTGAGGTACCTTCATCCTGGTCAAGGCCAGATTCTCTCGAAGTTTCTCTGCGAGGGTACTCATCCAGCTTCTTCCTTTCGGTTACAGTTATACATTTGGCTTGGCCGTTCCCTCCCTTGTTACGCCCTGAGGAACTTATTCATATCGAATGCCTTCTCGCGCTTAAGCATGTAATAAGTTGCTCTTCCAAGCTTATGAGCGAGGATGGAGAGAAATTTTGCTTTGCCATGCTTCCTCTCCAGCCGCTTCTTGTATTTCATCCCTTCCGGATTACCTTTCAGGAACATTACAGAGGCTTCAGAGAACGCCCACTTGAGATGAACATTCCCGATCTTGCTGCCGGAAGTGCCATATCGTTTCCCGGCGGATTCTCTGGCACACTTTACCAGCCTGCTGTAAGATGCAAAGTCCTGTACACTCGGGAAGCGACTAATGTCACCAATCTCGTAGAATATCGTCAGGGATAGAACCTTACCGATTCCATATATGGTTTGCATCAGGTACAACGACTGTGGATCATGATGCTTTGCATTGTCCAGAACATGCTTCTCCATAGCCCTGATCTGAACGGCAAAATGATCAATCAGATCAAGATTGACCCTCATGCTCATGTAAACATCCGGATCGGTGAAGTGACTCAGAATCTCTTCTCGGTGACATTTGTGCGCAATATTGGAAATACCGAACGCAGGTTGGTTGTACTGGCTGTTCGTGTTCTGGACATGAGTGATAAGATCAGCTCTCTTCCGAACCAGGTAATTCCTTCTTCTCAAAAGATCTCTTGTTGCCCTCATCTTCGCAGGATAAACATAGGCCATAGGGAACATTCCGCCTTTGAGCATAGCAGCTATCTTTCCCGAATCTATCCTGTCGTTCTTCGCTTTACCGCCATGAATTGCTTTCATATACAAGGCATGGCCAAGGGTGAAAGGTATTCCTTCCTCGGCACATAGATCCGCAATCCAGTACCAGGTGAAGATACATTCTACCCCAACAACTATATCCGGTCTGTAAGGTTCTATAGCTTTGATAAGGGATTCCGGATCAGCTTTCATGTTACGGTGAAGAACAATTTCTCCATCCGAACTGATGATACAGAGATACATTACCCTGGCGTGAAGGTCGATGCCGCAGTAATATTGGTGTGTGGTAGTATAGAACCTCATTGGGTCTCCTCCTTGTTAGGGAAAAAGGTTAGCACCTCCAGCATACCAATTAGGCATGCCGAGGGGGAGGCCTCAATGAGTATCAATCAAATGCAGTAGAACAGTGGGCTTCGTCATCAGTAAACTCGGTAACACTGTCTATTGATTTGAAGCGTTAACCCTTGACAAAACCAATGGTATGACAAATGGTAATACCGGAGGTGAATGACATGAGTACTGCAAAGATAGCTATCAGCATGAATGAAGATATGCTCCTTCAACTTGATGATCTTGTCTCTAAAGCAGAGTTTCCCAGCAGAAGCGGAGCCATACAAAAGGCAGTTCGTGAAATGCTTGAAAAGAAGTACGGCAACCGTCTTGCACGGGAATGCTCTAAGCTGGATCCTGAAGAAGAAATGGCTATAGCTGAGGAAGGTATGAGTAGTGAGCTTGGATCATGGCCGGAGTACTGAGAGGCGATATTCTCTGGGCAGATCTGAACCCTACAATCGGGCATGAACAATCCGGGAAAAGACCAGTACTGGTTCTCAGCAATGATGTTTTCAATGACCGTTCGGGTACAGTGATCACTGTTGCCCTGACTAGTAGAGAGCCCAGGGCAGGATTTCCTCTAACCTTTGAATTGTCAGATGCATCACTCCCGAAGAAATCATGGATCAAGATAAGCCAGATCAGGACTCTGTCGATCAAGCGTATCGGCAAGAAAATCACCAGGATATCTCCAGAGGAAATTACTGCAATTCTTTCTGGTTTGAATGAAATTATCGGGGGTTAACAATCAAATTCAACAGAACTGCAAATCTGAGTATTGGCGTTCAAGTTATTGCAATCTGCTGATTTGAGGCGTTAACCGTACAGAAAGAAGTCATGAGAAACATTCTCGATACATACCCTGAATTTGTTTCATACTGGAATAAGTACAGCCAACTATCCTTGCACCAAAAAATAGAAGGTTGGGCAAATGAGTACATGAGTAAATGGCCTCAATTACTTCAAATGCAAAAGGATGATTACAGCGATTTGCCTGACAGCAATTGGCGAGACATTGCAGAAACAAGAATCTTTCCATTCATCACTGACAGAATAGGCAGCATGTCTAAAGCGCATAAGAACCTACTAAACGAAATTGAACCCATTCATACCACTGCCTCTGTTTATTTTTGTATTGAAAATCTTGAAATTCTCTACGTCATATATGTCGGTATTGGTTGTGGTGCTGGTTGGGTTTCTACATTTAATGAATCTCACTCTGTGCTATTTGGGCTGGAAATGATCTCTGAATGCCAATGGTCCGATAAGATATCAATTCAGGGCTTGATTGCGCACGAGATTGGTCATGCGGTACATGCTGTATTACGAGACGATCCTGGCCTAGCTCAATTTGAAGGCCCATTCTGGCAATTGTATACAGAAGGTTTTGCTCAGCGTTGCGAGCACATTCTGTTGCAAAGTGACACTTGGCATCAGGGACAAGGCTACAATAAAGCCGGATGGCTGAGCTGGTGTAAAGCTAACAAGAGGATGCTGGCAAAGGAATTTCTTCGTTCGATCGATATTAACCAAGACACAAAACCATTCTTTGGTTCCTGGTTTGATATTCAAGGATATAGCCAGTGTGGATACTATTTGGGCCACGAAGTCATTAGAGATTTGGAGAAGAGATACTCCATCAAAGAGATTGCAGTTCTGGAGAATGTGCAGACTGAAATGAGAGCCGTGCTTGAAACATATTAATAGTCGATTAACAGCAATATTCAGCAGAGCTGCGCAAGTGGTATTTTTAGCATGTTTTACAGCCTGCTGATTTAGAATGTTAGACATAAAACATTGGAGTTCATGATGATCATTAAAGCTAAAGATGGAAAACAAAAACAATTTATGGGAGTCTCTTTTGATGTACTTGCCACCGGAGTTAAATCGATGGTCACCAAGATGAATTTCAAGAAAGGAAATTTCGTGCCTTTCCATAAACATCCAAACGAACAAAGTGGTTATATTCTTTCAGGAAAACATCGATACAAGTTTGGCAACTACGACGAAATACTAGAACAAGGTGACTCCTATTCAATCCCAGCAGATGTTGAACACTCAATAGAAGCGATCGAAACGGGATTAGTTATAGATATATTTGTGCCTCCCCGCAAAGGTTACTTATAAGAAATGATGGAATGTCTAACAAACGAATCGAACGCGACTTCGTGTTAGCCGCGCCGCTTCGCTCTGCGGCCAACCCGAAGCGGTTCATTCGAAACGTTAGGCGAATTTGGCAGCGGAATTGAACTACTGACGGGTGTAGAAGACTCAGCTAGGATTACCGAAAAGAGGAGATCATGTCGAAGCCGGTGTTCCCAGACAAATCACAACAACCATCGTCTGACGACCTCAGTGCAGTACTTGGTAACGCGGCACCACTTCTTCAGGAAATCGAGGACTACTTGAAGGCTGGCAATCATAGTCCAGGTCGCGACTGGAAGTTCTACAGCAAGGCGGCCGGCTGGACTGTTGCCATCAGGGCTAAGAAGCGAAACGTATTCCATCTTCTGCCGCATGAAGGATCGTTTACAGTTGTCTTCACATTCGGAAAGCGGGCAGTGGAGGCCTCCGAAGAGGTAGGTCTACCTGAAAGCATCTTCAATCTAATAGCCAACGCGCGCGTATACGCAGAAGGACGTTCGTTTCGCGTCGGAGTGTCGAGTCAATCTGACGTGGTGAGCATTCTCAAACTGGTTCGGTTGAAACTAGCGAACTAGGCCCCGCACATGCTATTTGAAAGAGAGCCGCATAACAGCAAAATGAGCCTGAGGCATTGGGCAAGGAGTTGTGCTGAGTGATTCTATACGCAGGTTATTCTGAGCGTTCGCTGAAAGGAATATGAAATGATCTACCGGTTTGCAATCTGTTTTGCGTTTGTTACTACACTACTTTGTGGATGTACGGCATATGATGTCGATACTCCTGACACGGCAGCCAATCGCAAAGGATTTGAGCGTCATCTCATGCTCGCACCAACTGATGCTGTGTCACAAGTGTATTACTATGCTGACGAAATGGGAGCTGACGTTCGTTATCAGTTGTCCTTCAAGTGTGACAAGACAACAATCGATCAAATCGTTACCGGCCTCTCTCTTTCTCAGGCTCCCGCCGAATACAACGGTCTTGCACCCAGAGATGATCTCAAGTGGTGGAAATCCGATTCAATAAAAGGAAGAACTCTCTGGGTTAGAGAGAGGACAGATGAATACTACTGGGAGCTTTGGTACTCAGAAAATGACTCCGTAGCGTACTATCATGAGTATTCAATATGAAAGGATCATCGAATAACCGCCTGCAACATATTTCCTGAAAGCCGCACTTTCAACAGAATGCTGAGGCGAAGCGTTATGCATTTAAGGTAGAATAGTTGGAGAATATGAAAGATTTCTATTGTAGCGAAATATTGTCCAAGAAGACATAGTTTGATATTGTATATGAATCTGAAGAGGTTATGGCATTTCATCATACTCAGCCATATTATGAGTTACATATCGTTGTTATTCCAAAGAAACATATTGAATGTTCAACCATACCTTGAAACGCACTCCTTTATATTCGGGCAATTGATGAAAACTGACCGCATAACAACAAAATGCAGCAGAACTGCGGAATTGTTTCTTCCAGAGCATCAATATCGCAGTCTGCTGATTCAGAATGTTATGGCTTAATGAAGGCATCGGATGCAAATCGAAATTATTGAGAATTACATCGTTGTTCCCGCAACCATGAACGCTGCCCTGGAGGGACGCTTTCTGCTTGACACCGGAGCTGATGCGACCGTGGTTGTCCCCCAGCTTGCCAAACGGTTGGGCTTAAAGACGACGCATTATCATATCGGAGGGGTTGCCGGGGGCAAGAAGATCAAGGTCCCTTTATCTAACATTGATGCGCTCTCGATCGACGGTCATAGCACCGCGCTTGATCCTGTCGCTATTGTGGACATCAACAAGGATCCTGGTCCTTATGGGAAAACCGATGGCGTTATCGGTAGCGATTTCCTTCGGAAGTTCCCTGTCACAATTGATTATCCCAGGAGCGAGCTGATATTCGAGGAAACCGCATCACTAGAAAAACGAAAGCAAAACGGTACAGTTCTAAAACTCACACTTTTAGAAGAGACGACACCGTTTCTTCGCGTGTGGCTCAATGGTACTCCAAAAGGTGACTACAAATTAGACACTGGAGCAGGGACAACCCAACTTCCCCTGGAGGATTTAACTTCGCTGGGGATCAAGGAAGGAAACCCATCCGTCAACGTTCAACAGTCGTCCAGTCTAGGTGGTAGTTACAGAGTATTAGAAACTCGCTTGGAATCATTTTCGCTCGCGCCTGAGATGGAGATCAAGGACTTGCGCGTCAAAGCCTACGAATGCAAGTACGGTTTTATTGGGGGCGATTACCTAAGGAATTTCGTTGTCACACTCAACTACAAGGACCGATACATTGTCCTTACTCGGTCCTAACTAGTTGCTCCAGCTGACGTAACCCGCGGGACTGCGGGTTGAGCTTCTGAGCTTGGTCGTTATGCAAGGGGGAAAAACATGAGACCATTCATAGTCGCAATCACGCTAATAACATTCATATCCTGCGGATGTATACACGAGGATGAATCAAGAATAACTGACAACCGTGAGGAAGCTTCGGTTGATTCTACCCTTGAAGTTTGCAGAGAATGGGTAGAATACCTGGAATCAAGTGATGATGGGCTATGGGAAAGCGATACGGAACACTGCCTGGAGTATCGCTATCTTGGACCATTTGTTTCTGATGATGATCTTGAACCAGCAGTATACACTCCATTTGCATTGTGTTCTGCTGGTGATACAGTTTTCGTTACCGATTCTGGTCCAAGGGAAATAGTAGCCTTAAATTCCAAAGGTGAAGTTTTATGGAAAATTGGTGGTCAGGGTGAAGGTCCTGGATTATTCGCCCATATGTCGACACTGGCGGTATCAAACAGATATTTGGCAGCTTTGAATTATGCTCTAGGTCGGGTCGATTTCTTCCTCCGGGATGGCAGTTATTCTCACAGCATCAATATTGCCCTTCCCCAGGATATAGTCACCATTGATGATACCACTTTCGCTGTAGCCTCATCTTCCCAACCTGGTGGAGACATTCACATTCTCAATTCTGAATCAGGAATCACAGAATCTTTTGGTGAGGCTGAATTCAGAGAATACAGAGATATACCAAGGATGGATCTTATGAGGCTCTGTTATGGTGATAATGGCAGACTTGCCATTTTCAACAGATACGAAGGCTTAATAGCTATATATGATATTAATACAGGTGCTGATCTCTTCAGAGGGGGTAGGAACTATCCTGCTACAATGTCTGGACCAAGAGCATTTTCGAACAGTAATGGTGAATCAAGCATGCTGCATTGTCCGCTTGGTGGTAATGCTTTCTGTGGCCCTGAAGGTATGCTGAACGTTGTAATGTGCAATTACATGGAAGATGGTTCATTTGCATGTGACCCAGAGTATCGTGACTTTGCCCCTGTATCACCCGTAGATAGATACGATTGGGATGGGAATTACCTCGATAGTTACTGTATACCGGATTCATGTATTAACTACGTGACAGAACTTCCGGATGGAAGTCTAGTGGGAAGAGATTTTGCAGAAGGTATACTAATTAAGGTAGAGAGATTATAGACTACGGTAACTATATGCATAACAACTGCATCAACCAGAAACAGACGCTCTATTCCAGGCCTTGTGAATACTCTTCTGGTTATGCAGTGCGTTGAGCAACTGGAATGATACAACGAATCCATATATTTGGAGCATCTGGATCCGGGACCACATCCCTGGCGAAGTCTGTTGCCAATGCTACGGGCATTCCGCACCTAGATACGGATGACATTTTCTGGATTCAAACAAATCCTCCCTTCAGGACTGTTCGAGAACTAGCGGGAAGGCAAGAGATGCTTCGACAGGCTGTTGAGGAGACCGATTCCTGGGTGCTTTCTGGCTCACTATGCGGATGGGGTAACTTCGTCGTACCGATGTTCGATCTCGCCGTCTTTCTCTGGCTTCCCACGGATGTTCGGATGCAAAGGCTGCAACAGCGAGAGATAAACCGTTATGGTCCGGAAATAAAGAACCCCAGTGATCCGAGATACGAAACACACAAGGGCTTTCTTGAGTGGGCCGCGGCATATGACACCGGGGGACTGGATATGCGTAGCAAGGCAACGCATGAGGAATGGCTCGCCACATTATCGTGCCCAGTGGTTCGGATTGAACATGACAGAACGATTCAAGAGAATCTGAAGACAGTCTTGAACGAGAGATTGCTCAACAAGACGGATACAGGCGACGCTTGACAGCGCGAGAAGACGAGGAGTTTATGCTTGCCGAAGTCGAAAGGTTTCTCGAATTCTCGCAAGGGCGTATTGAGCAAGTATATGACAAAGCGCCAACAAAATGCGGCAGACCTGCACAATGGTACTGAAAGCAAGGCTTCGCAGCTTGTTGATTTAGAGCGGTATCTGTATCTAAGGTATATCAAAGAGTAAACAATAAACAATGGATATTGGAGTTCTATCTTCAGGACTTGCGTAATGGAAATTATTCGGATGGACACTTCAATCCTGCCGGAATAGATTACGGTAATTCGAAAGGAATTTGATATGAAATGCCCCAACTGCGGAGCGCAAGTAGGAAAATTCGATAGTGAAACCTATACGTGCAAATATTGCAGATCAACATTCCACGCCAGTGAGTTCGATCCGGGCTGGAACAATGATCAGGACACCTCCAAAGTCAGCGAGATTCACCATTACCATCACCAGGAAGCTCCGGATAAACTCTCCATGGGCCTGGGATGCCTCTGCTTTTTCTTCTTTCCCCTGGGCTGGATTATATACTTCATGTATCGGGACTCCTCCCCGCGGAAAGCTAGAGTCGCTATGATAATCGCAGCTGTCATGACCATATTCATGTTAATCGGAATAGCATCCGGAACTGGAAAACCCGATTAAATCATTACGACATCGCTGAATGTGAAAAGTGCTGTTCTAATGGCCGCCAAGGACCGTATGGCCCTGCTGCCGCAATTCTTCAGCAAGATCCCGTTCAAGGATGAGTGATTCAAGCAGGGGCATGGGATTGTAAAACTCGTAAAGATCCTTTCGCAACTTCAGACACTTACCGCTGAGGTGTCTCCCTCCTTTTTTAAGGCCCTCACCGGTATTGTGCTCGTTGAATCTCTCCTCGGGTGTTCTTCTTGTCTGCCCTACATATAGACATGGGAGTGAGGCTTTTGCTCTTGGATTGTTCCTTTTTACATCGCGGTGTCTGCGGACGTAAGGATCAAGTTCTATGACATATACTGAACTGTTGAGTTTCGGAGGAGGGTTCATCACCGTCCAGCCTTCATTTCGAAGAAGAAGTATTAAAGATCTTTCAAGACAGAGCCCTACTTCAAGTTTCGATCTTCTGCCATCGGAATCATACTCCGTGGTGTACCCGTGAAGTAAGGAGAGTTTATTCTTCAGACGGCATTTTCTGAGTATCTGGCTTTTTCGTTTTATGCCGGATATTCTGCAGACCCGAACGCAGCGTTCGTCTGGAGATCTGACCTCAACAGCGTATACGAAACTCTTATGGGCTTCTGACATCTTTCATCCAGGATCGGTAAAAACAGGGACGGAGGTTTTCTATTAATAAATGCCTCCGTCCCTATTTATCAGAGGTTGATATTCGGGCCAATGTCGTTAAGGAATGCTACAAGTAGATCAATTGCGCATTCAACATCATGCCTGCTGATAACTGCTACCGGGCTGTGACCATATCTTGTAGGAATTGAGAGACATGTGGAATGTGCTCCAGGGCTGAATTTCTGCATACTGGATGTATCAGTGCCGCCACGGACAAGAATCTCCATCTGATGGTCTATCCCGTTTTTCTCTGCCAGTTCCCTAATATACTCCACAAGGGATGTTGAGCAGATCACACTTGAATCCATCTGCTTGATGGTTACGCCTTTTCCCAGCTCAGATATCTTCATTCTGGCGGGGAATCCAGGTATATCTCCCGAACCGGTAATATCGACAGCTATACCGATATCAGGTTTTATCGTCTGGGCGGCAACGGTAGAACCACGGAGCCCCACCTCTTCCTGAGCTGTACCCACAGCGTAGACATCGATCGATGGGTTTTCGAACCTTTTCATCGCTTCAATTATTATGAACGCCCCGACCCTGTCATCAAACGCTTTTGCTACGAAACAGTTACCCAGTTCCTTGAAATCCGTGTCCATTGATACCCAGTCACCACGGCTTACCTTCTCTTTTACGTCCTCTTCGGGCAGCCCGAAATCAAGGTAGAGTTTGTCATATTTGGGAGATGTCTCACGTGCTTTCTGTGTGGGTTCCCATCTTCTGCACATTACCGCTGTCATGATGCCGCTGTTCCGAGTATGAACCCTGACGGTATGACCCAGAATATTGGCAGGATCCCATCCTCCAACGGGAACCACCGAAGCGAAACCCTGATCATCAAGATTGTTGACCAGAAAACCGATTTCATCAATATGCCCGGCCAGCATGACTTTGAGCCTTGAATCTCCAAGGGTTCCCGATTTGAATGCGATAATGTTCTTCATCGCATCGGTATCGAAACTATCGGCAAAGCCCTCGAGGGCATCTCTGAATATCGTTACAATACTGTCCTCATGTCCTGAAATACCATCAGCTTCACATAGTTTCTTCAGAAGATCCATCAGATCAACATCCTTTCAATTATATCCAGCAGTCTATTCGGCATCTATCCAGCTGAATCCAGCCGCATCCATCCATCTGGTGGAAGACTGTCCGGCAAAATCAATATCTTCTATGACGCTGTTTGCAGCATCATGGGGTGATAACCCGTTCTCAAGTATCTGATTGAAATAGAATATCTCGATAAGGCCGCTGGCCCCCCAGTCCACACTACGTGAATACCCCGAAACGATGAAATCCGGAGACCAGTTGCTCCTTGAAGATATTATCGCTTGAGGTGTCCGACCTGACATTATCTCGCAGCAGCTGAAATGTATCATGGCGAGATTACCGCACGGTCTTATTGCGTCGACGAACTCCCTTGAAGATACCGTTCCAGATGCAAGTTCAATACCCGAAGACGATCCGTGGGAAGCGATCACCAGGTAAAGGTCTCCCGGTAGGCCTGATGATTCAAGACAGAAAGCATTAAGATCATCCACATCATGGATGAACCTGTGTCTGACAGTTACTCCCGGTACCCTGGCAAACCATGCTTCCAGCATTTCACCGAAGGAATACTCCTGCTCAGAGAGGGACGACTGCCATTCGGATTCGAGAATTACCAGCCAGTTGGACGATGCGACCCCGGCACCTGCCCTGTATCCTTCCCATTCGAACCACTGTCCTCCTCCGTCCGGGCGCCACAAACCGCTAATGCTCATTGAGTCGTCTGAGAGTTCGAACCAGCCTTCGCCTGAGGCAGTGGGTTCGCTGTACGTGAAGACAAGTCTTCCGTCGCGCCCGACGGAGCCTTCAACGGTGGAGTAAGCATCGTACGTATAGTATCCGGTCACATGCGAGTTCTCCTGCTGGAGAAACATGGTTCCATAAGTTGTTTCCCATGTTCCGGAAAAATCAAGTACTTCCGAGGCTTCAAGGATCAGTGGAAACAGAAACGCTGCAATCAAAGTAATCAAGGATGCTCTCATTCAAGTACTGCCCTTATTCTTCTTATGCCTCTGGAGGAACTCATCTCCTTCACTATTCTGAATCTCCCAAGCTCTCCAGTTCTGCCGATATGAGGTCCTCCACAGATCTCCAGGGAGAAATCCCCTATTCGGTAAATTTTAACCTTATCACCGTACTTATTCCGAAAAAGGCCGATTGCGCCCTCGGAAAGGGCATGCTCAAGACTGGTCTCCTCACAATTGACAGGCAGGTCGGCCTGGATGATCTCGTTAACTTTCTTTTCAACAAGAGCAATATCTTCCACCGTCATTTTTTCAGGATAGCTGAAATCGAATCGGAGCCTCTTCTCCGTGATGTTGCTTCCCTTCTGCTCAACCTGATCACCGAGTACATCCCTCAGAATCTGATGCAGAATGTGGGTTGCGGTATGAAGCCGGGTGACCATTTCACTGTTGTCGGCGAGACCGCCCTTGAACTTCTGATCCCCACCCTGTCTTGAAAGCTCTCTATGCTTGTCGAAAGCTTTTCCATAGCCTTCCATATCAACTGTCATGCCATGCTCAGAGGCAAGCTCGGCTGTGAATTCAACCGGGAAGCCGTAGGTATCGTACAGCCTGAAAGCTATTCTTCCGGGTATGGTTTTTGCAGGATTTTTCATCAAGTTGGGAAGGATCTTCTCAAACTCTCGGAGACCGGACTGCAGTGTTTTCTCGAACCTCGATTCCTCCATGGAAAGCTCTTCAAGGATGAACTTCCGGTTTCGTGCCAGTTCCTCGTGAACAGAGGATTCAACATCAATGACAAGTTCCGCAAGCCTGTGAGTGAAGGGTTCATCTATGCCAAGTTTCCTGCCGTGCCTTACTGCGAGGCGTATAAGTCTTCTCAGAACGTACCCTCTGTCAAGATTTGAGGGTGGAATACCCTGGTCATCCCCAAGAATATGAGTGGCTGTTCTTATGTGGTCGGATATTATCCGCAATGATCTCTGTGCCTGGTGGTCGGGGGAAGGACCCAACCCTGACAGCTTTTTCAGGAACCCGAACAGAGGCTGGAACTGGGGAATATCGTAAATGGTGGAGCAACCGTTCATCATTGCTACAGTCCGGGCCACACCCATGCCGGTATCAACGTTCTTCTGCTCCAGAGGAATGTACCGGCCGACCGCAGTTCTGCGGTACTCCATGAAAACATCGTTCCATATCTCGAAATACTTCCCGCAACCGCAACCGGGTCTGCATGCAGGGGTGCATGGCGGCAATCCGGTATCTATGAATATTTCCGTATCGGGGCCGCATGGTCCGGTATTTCCGGTGGGTCCCCACCAGTTGTCATCCCTGCCGAGGAAATAGATCCGGTCCCGGGAAATGCCCACCTCCTCCCATAGTGCAGCAGCTTCCTCATCCGGGGGAACCTGTTCATCCCCGGCAAAAACAGTTACATGAATCTGCTGAGGTTTAAAGCCCAGCCATTTGCCGGATGTTAGAAATTCAAAGCTCCAGGTGATGGCCTCCCGCTTGAAGTAATCACCCAGTGACCAGTTTCCAAGCATCTCGAAGAAGGTAAGATGGGAAGAGTCCCCAACCTCTTCAATATCACCGGTGCGGATACACTTCTGAACATCGACAAGCCTTCTGCCCGCAGGATGTTTTTCTCCTAGCAGATAAGGTACAAGCGGCTGCATTCCCGCAGGAGTGTAGAGCACAGTGGAATCCTCTGAGGGTATTAGTGAAGCTCCCTGAATAAGTGTATGGTTTCTTTCAATAAAAAAATCAAAATAGAGATGTCTGAGTTCTTCAGCAGTCATTCCAGTCCTTCTGATTATATGTTCTTCTGGTATATTCTGTAGATGCGATAGGGTTCAGCCCGAAGATCATTTTCAAGTATCTTTCTCATGGGCATGTTATCTTCCAGTATCCATGACAGTTCTCCTCTTCCCATTCCCAACTCAATACTGGATTTGATTACTCTGTCAATTAAAAGAGCCTCGAGACCACGTCCCCTGAATGCCTTTCTGACCCCCAGCAGCATCACTCTCACCTGGTTGATACGCGTTCTAATGAGGGGCGCTTTCAAAGCCAGTACAGCCTTAATCAAGTTTCCTCCGGCCCGTCGGAAAGCCTGGTTAGCATCCGGAAGTGAAATGGCGAACGCTACAGGCTCTCCATTAATTTCAACCAGAGGGGCAAGCCGGGGGATCATTATCATTTTAAGCTCATCCGCCATCATATCCATTTCACGCTGGGTCATGGGAACGAAGCCCCAGTTATCCTTCCAGCATTCATTGTAAATATCCATGACTATCGGGACTTCTCTGTGAATGTGTTTCACGGAAATATTTCTTACGACCGCCTCGGTTCTCTTTAGTACAAGGTTCCCTACTCTGGACATCTTTGAGTAATCCAGAATATCTGAATCAAGATAGTAGGCGAAGAGATCCTTAAGTTTCTCGTAACCGGTTCGCTCAAGCATATCCATATACCAGGGCGGATTGTAGGTCATCATAATAAGAGGACATGAATCGAATCCCTTTACCAGCAGTCCACACTCCTCATTTGTGGAGAAATTCATCGGTCCTCTTACTCTTTCCATGCCGGCTGCTCTCAATTCATCTTCAGCAGTTGTCAGAAGAAGACTGAAAAGCTCTTCGTCCTTCTCTCCTTCGAGAAAGCCGAAGAATCCTGTTTTTTCATGGTGGTAATCGTTATGGACATGATTCACAATGGATACGATACGGCCGGCAGGCCTGCCTTCACCGTTTCTGGCAAGGTAAAGCGTCACATCACTGTGCTCATGGAAAGGATGCTTCTGCTTGTCAAATAGTTCCTTCTGGAAATGCTTTACAGGAGGTACCCAATAGGGATCATCCCTGTAAAGTCTGAAGGGAAGGTCAATGAATTCACGAAGCTGACCCCTGGTGTCTACCTGTTCGATTGAAAAGGGCATTGAGCCTCCAGAATTAAATAATACCGAGTTCCCTGCCGCACTTCTCGAAGATATCCAGAGCCCGGTCTATCATGTCATCCGTGTGGGTCGCCATGTAGCTCGTTCTCAACATCTCACCGCCGTGAGCAACCGCGGGGCTTATAACGGGATTGGTAAAGACCCCCTCCTGAAATAGCTGCTTCCAGAACAAAAGCGTCTGTACTTCGTCTCCAACGATGATCGGGATTATCGGGGCTTCAGAATTACCAACATTGAATCCTAAAGACGCAAGTCCCTGCCTGGCTCTCTCGGCTGCCTTGTGCGAATTCACGATGAGTTCCGGTTCTTTTTCCAGAATATCCAATGCTGCTATCACAGTTGCCACTGCAGCAGGCGGGAGACTGGCAGAGAATATCATCGTCCTTGCTGTATGCTTGATATAATCCATTACCTTTGCCGGCCCTGCAGCAAAGCCTCCAATACATGCGAACGATTTACTGAAAGTGCCTACCAGGATGTCAACTTCATCATGACACCCGAAATGCTCTGCAGTTCCCCTGCCGGTTGGCCCCATAGCTCCAATACCGTGAGCATCATCAATAATCAGCCGGGCTCCGAATTCCCTGCTGATCTCGATTAATCCTGGAATGTCGGCCAGGTCTCCCTCCATGCTGAATACACCGTCGGTGACGATCACCCCCGGGTGATCTCTATTATTTTCCAGCAAGTACCGAAGATGTTCATGATCGTTGTGTCTGTACTTGAGATTCCTGGCATAACTCATCCTGGCCCCATCGATTATTGAAGCATGATTCAACCTGTCCAGATAGATAATATCGTTTCGACCGGCAATAGTTGATATTACACCAAGGTTGGCTTGAAACCCCGTACTGAAAGTGATAGCCATTTCCTTATTCAGAAACTTAGCCAGTCTATCCTCAAGTTCGAGATGCAGGTCAAGTGTTCCATTGAGGAATCTGCTGCCGGTACAGCCGGTTCCGTACTTGTCTATGGCTTCCTTCGCTTTCTCCATTATTTCGATATTATCAGTAAGACCGAGATAGTTGTTGGAACCCAGCATGATTATGCTGTGTCCATTGATTTCCATCTCCGCTCCGACATGCCCGCCAAGAGGAATGAAATACGGGTAGAGACCTGATTTCATTACCTGTTCAAGTCTTTCGTACTCGAAGCACTTCTGAAATACATCGTTGGGTGTGTTGTTCATATTACACCTTGTCATTGGTTGAATCAATATGTAGCATTGCGAAAGAAATTAATTAGTACACCTTCAAAATCAACGGATTCCGGTAAATATGAATAATACAATTCTCACCGGTGCTTCAGGTTTTCTCGGAAGTCATATTATAGACATACTGCTGGAAAAGGGAATACTTGTTCATGCCCTTCTCAGGCAATCTTCATCATTGAAGAATTTACCGGATGAATGCAGAATATCTCGTGTTGACTTCATGAACCCGGATTCCATGGCTTTGGACTTCACCGACGCTGATGTAATAATCCACGCCGCCGGCGCAACAAGTGCAGCAAGTCAGGAGGAGTTCGACAGAGCCAACGCTCTTGTAACTAAGAATCTGCTGACCGCAAGAGATAAATACACAAAGAATGCTCTCTTCATATATATCTCGAGCCAGGCTGCATCGGGACCTGCAGGATCCGGACCTGTAACAGATTACGGCAGAAGCAAGCTGCTGGGCGAATTCGCAGTCAGGGATACGGAGAACTGGGTTATCGTACGCCCTCCAGCCATATTCGGCTCCCGGGATCCAGCATCATTGCCGGTTATGAAACTTGCTCTGAGGGGATTATTCGTCTCCCCCTGGATAAACAGAGGCGGGTTCTGTCTCGTTTACGTACGGGACCTGGCCAGACTCATAACGGAACTTCCCGATTATCCTGATACTGCCGGCAGAATTCTCGAACCATCCTACGGGAGGCTTTTCTCATGGAGGGATTTTCATGAATTACTTGAAAAAGCCGCCGGACGAAAGATAATGCATCTGCGGATACCGCCTGTCCTTGTACATACTGCCGGATTCATGTCGGAAGCTCTGGCTTCCCTTACAGGAAGAACCCCTTTCTTCTGCAGGGATAAATGCAGAGAGCTGCTTGCAAGCGAATGGCCACTCGAGGAAGGACTGACGCACAGGCTCACAGGATGGGAACCTGCAATTCCAGTTGAAGAAGCCATGAAAAGCACGCTCCAGTGGGTCGGGGCACTGAACAATCATATCAGGAAATAGTTATCTTCACTAATTCAGCGTGGTATATCAGCCCTGATCCATAGGCTCAGATAACGAATCCATCTCAACCGGAGTGAGATCAAGCTGAACTGGAACTGCATTGGCATCGGAGAATCTCGGATAAGCCATCATCGTAACTGTGTTTGTTATGGCTACAAATGGATTTCCGGTTCCAAAATCAATGGAGACCTGGAACTGGGAAATATCTCCGTTAGAAATTCCTGACATCGATACAAATCCGAATTCATCAAAATCGATAATGTTATCCATTTCGCTGTTGAGATCGTAAGCGTCTGCAAGGGCACCCAAGTCTGCAGCTAACGCGAACCCGCCTTCGTCAGTAATATCGAGTCCGGTTAGTTCAAGATAATCGTCGAAAGTGATACCATCTGCCACTTCCTGAAGTGTATAGCCGCCTGCCACCACGAAAACGTCGTCTACAATACCGATTTCAATGGTCTCGATACCGGCAAGGTTTCCCACATCTATACTGAGACAGGTATTCCCCTGGAACTGGAAAGAATTGTATTCCTCACCTGACATACCCATCAGTCCTGTAAGGCTTTCAAGCAGTTCCAGAAGGGCTCCCGTGTCGGATAAACCGAACGCAATCATACCAGAGTAGCGCTCTCCGTCCGTATGAAGAGCAAACCAGGCATCTCCGGAGAAGATATCAATTATATCATCGAACGACTCAAAACCAAGCATTGCAGCGCCCATATGAGCGTCCGGTGGCAGGCTGCCTGTCACCATCTCCTTGATTGCGGCCATGTCAAAGCTGACATGCATAGCACTGGTCGCATCAGCTGGTATCTTCATAATGTTACCGCCGGGCTCCTGGGATACTATTGAAGCGTACTCCAGGCCTTCAACACCGGTCATTTGTGTGATGAACTGCAACGTAAGTCTGGAATCCACCGGGAAGCATGTTACAAGTATTCCTTCAAGTTCACTGTCAGAGAGTACTGCGGCGTCGATGAATACTTCCATACCGGGAGTGCCTGGAGCCGACTGCTCCCTGAGCACTGAATAATTCTCATCAGTTTCGATCGTTTCCCCGAGTGACGTATCGAATTCATCGAGGATTGACTGCTCGGGTGCGATTGCAAGGATGACGGTACTTTCCGATTCTGTGATCAGTGTGAAAGCATCCATATCAGGTGCCTGGGCAATCAGATCATCTACGAATCCCCGTACTTTGTCAGCATCAGTAGAGGGTAGGAAAAAAGCAATAAGTTCCGGCTCATCATCAGCAAGAGCGATAACCATTCCGATTTCTCCATTGGGATCGAGGGCGAAGGTTTCAATCCAGGCATCCCAGTCGAACGGGTCAAATCCGAGGATTCCGGCAACGGGCCATGGCATCTGCTGGTGAGCCTGAGCTTTGCTCTCTTCAATGCTGGAGAGGATTGCATCTGCATCTATCTCAGAGGGACTGAATGTGATGTAGATGTCATATCCGGCCGGCATCGAATCGAGCAGTGCGGATTCATGTTTTTCCTGGCCACAGGAAGAAATTAAGAGTATAACGGCCAGTGATATTATTGATATTCCGATTTTCAAATCTATCTCCCTTCGTGATAATTCTAGTTTGTAAGATAAGTTCAGAAATCGGAGAGGGCAAACAATCGAAGAAATCCGTACATTTATATGTGATTACAGCAAGGGTCTTGACAGAATTGATGCACCTCCGTATTCTCCATTTTTCGCAAGAGTATGGTATGGAAATTCCAGCATGATGGGTCCATAGAATTCTATCGCAGCACATTGAATTGATGAGTAGCGGATTTGCTTGATCAGAACATCCGGAGGGGTATAATATGAGTACAGTGATATACTGGTTCTCGGGCTCGGGTAACTCCTACCATGTGGCTAAAGCGCTGCAGGAGAGTCTGGAAGATGTTGAACTTGTTCCTGTTGCGCAAGCCGTCAAGGGTGGTATACAGCTGTCATCGAAAACGGGTCTTGTATTTCCCGTTTACGCCTGGGGTCCTCCCGTTATTGTTTCAAAATTCATAGAGAAGCTGCCATCGGATAAGTCGGATTATCTTTTTGCCGTTGCAACCTGCGGTGGTGCGCCCGGTTCAACAATGGCAATAACAAGAAAGATGCTCAAGCGTAGGGGGCTTGATCTCAGCGCTAGCTTCACGGTTAAAATGGTGGGGAATTACCCTCCAATGGGTGGAGCTCCTGCGGAGGAGGAGCAGCTTAAGGTAAATGATACTGCCGAAGGAAAGATCACTGAGATAGTTTCCAGAATCGATAATAACGCATGTGGTGATTTCGGCAAGAAGAGTTTTATCTTCTCTTTAATGGGACCTATGGCTTATCATTTCTTTACGAGGGCACTTTCGAAACAGAAGAGCAGCAAGTTCTACGCTGATGATAAGTGTACTTCGTGCGATATCTGCGCGAAAATATGTCCTGTGGATAACGTTGAAATGGCCGATGGGAAGCCAACATGGGGTAACAGGTGTGAACAGTGTTTCGCCTGCTTCCACTGGTGCCCGCAAGAGTCTGTGCAGTATGGAAGAAAGACACTTGAACAGGTAAGATACCACCACCCTGGAACCTTGCTGAAAGATATGTTGAATCGGCAGGAAATCGAGTAAAAAAGATTTTAGCCGGTCAGAAGGCCCTAAAGACCGGCCTTTGAATTGTAGAGGTTCACGATATCTGCCCTAAGTTCCTCTGCAGTGAACGGAGGGCCATCGGAGCGGTAAGGCTTTCCATCCAGCAGGATTCCGTCAGATACGCCCCATTCCAGGAGGTTTTCCCTGATAGATGTGTCTACTTCAATGAAATCAACAATATCTTCAAGACCATCCACTGCCTCACGAGCCATGAGATTGAAAATACATCCACCGCACCATCCTGTGAAAAGCGAAGTGACACTTACTCTCCCCCGATCACTATGTTCTTTCGCGATCTGTCTAAGCATCCGGGGTGGTTCCGCATCATTCGTAAAAGGTTTCCAGACCAGGATGTCGTTACCTATCTGATCGACCCTGGAATAACCCATATGCTCGTAGAATGAAACTGGATTCCAGTAGGGGAAGTCCTTGCCCCAAACGGTCACACCCTTGAACCCGGTTTCTCTGGCATCCTCCTCGATGGCCTCCAGCATGAACCTCCCGAAGCCCTGCTTCTGCCTGTTCCCGATGTGATGCTCATAACCATGTACCCACATGCAGAGTATCGCCATCAGGTCTCTTCCCTCGTAGTGCGAGTACTCAACAGGCAGGTACTGGCAGAGACCCACGACCTCGCCGGAATCGGCAATCAGAACCTTTGCCCTCAACCCCAGGAGTTTGTGCTTTTCGAACCAGCGGCGACGTATCTCCACCACCCGCGGGTCATCAGGCCTCTCGTCATGGAGACAGCGGAAAAATGTTCCTTCAGTATCCCTTGAAATACTCTCCAGCTTCACGGGCAACCTCCATCACATTGCGTCCATTGAATCATTTATCGTAAAACTCGTTCCCAACCACAATCCGTACTCTTCTCGGTGCGCTATCGATATAAATCCGAAATACAGAGAAGTGAGAGTATCCTTTAAGTTCTGCAGCAGCTGATGACAGCTATTGTCAGCTCATCCTCCATCTGTTCACCGGAAGAGAATTCCCGAAGGTCCTCGAGAATTCCAAGTAATGTCTCCTCCGATGATTTTCCTCTGTATCCCGAAAGAGTGTCAGAAAGCCTTTGCCTTCCGTAGTAATCCCCTTCGGGATTTTTTGCTTCAAGAATACCATCGGAGAAGAAACAGAGCGTATCTCCATGATCGAATGGGATAGAACGTTCTTCGTATTTCCTCCGACTGTCAATGCCGATAACCAGCTGTGTATTGAAAAGTGTATCCACCTTGCCGTTCTTCCTCCGCAGCATAGGAGGCTCATGACCTGCTGTAGTGTAGACAATTCTGTTCCTTGCAAGGTCGAAGTATGCCGAGAAGAGTGTCAGGAAGATTCCCTTTCCTTCGAATTCGTTGCTGAATTGAGTGTTCAGGTGCGTGACTGCCATCGCTGGTGAGAGCATCTCCTCATCAGCTTCGGATGAAAAGGTGCCGTCAAGGTACTCACCAAGCACAGAAGCTGCCATAGAGTTGATCCTGGTGGTTTCAATGCTATGGCCCATGACATCGTAAAGCGTAACGAATAAACCGATTTCAGCTGATCCGCGTTTTCTTACGATCCTTGCCAGAATATTGTCTCCTCCGACAAGCCTTGCTGGTAAGGATACCGCTTTCATGTCAAGATTATCGGGCGCGGCAAGGGGAATGAAGTCAGGGGTTACGGGAATAGTGTAGCAAATGGAACCAGATTCTTCACCTTCCAGATCGTTTCCACTCCATCCCTTCTGAATAGACGTATATTCGGTAAGAAGCAGTTTCCTGTGAATCCTTTCCTCCTCAGCCAGCTGTGTGAGAAGACCTCTGACTCCATCCGGGAGTGAGGAATCTTTACCAGCTTTAAAATAGTAATTGAAGGAGAGAGTTTCCCTCAGGATGGCTTTTGAGAGAACATCAAGAACAAGCTCAAGCTCACTCTTACCCATGATCGGTTTTAACCTGTCCGCAGGGAACATCATTTCTGTTAATCGGTTTCATTTTCTTCAAATAGACTCCTCGGTTTACACCCTTATAGCATCTTGGGTTCTAAACACAATATAGAAAGCAGTGCTGCACCGTCAATGAAAATGCATCTACATAGCAGAGGAATTTAACAGGCAGAATGGACGGTATTTTCCCGGCCGCATTCTACTCAATCGTTCCAATGCCTCTTGTTCACCTTTATAATATATTGGCAAACTGGTAGGAATTAAACTGAAGGGAATTCAACCATGAAGAAAGTCAGAATACTTGGAACTGGATGTCTTAAATGTCAGGAGTTATTCGACAATACTCAGGAAGCGATGAAGAATCTCGGTATTGAGGATGAACTTACCAGGATATCGAACGTGAACGATATAATTGCTTACGGTGTCATGGTGACGCCGGCGCTTGTAATAGATGAAATGGTCTGGTCATCCGGTGATGTGCCATCGGTTGAAGCGATAGAGGAGATGTTCAGAAAACAGGATTCGATCAGATAAGCTTTCCCTCAACGTTCAAATCATCCGGTTTCCTATCTTTTGTAGCCTATCCTTTTCAGAAATTCTACGCGGCTCTCGATATCCTCTTCGATCTCGACGGCAAAGGGCGGTTCTCCATCGATTACACCCATGATGCCGCCTCCCTGATCCGAACGTCCCACGATGACCTGCACAGGATTTGCGGTGGCGCAGAAGATCCTGCATACCTCGGGAACATTCTTCACCTGATTCAGAATCTGAATGGGAAAGATCCCGTGTAGTACTATCATGAACACATGACCGCATTTGAGCTTCAGGAGGTTATGTTCGGCGATCGATCTCAGTTCGAGATCGCTGCCGTCACTTCTGACAAGCCTCGGACCGGATGCTTCGGAGAATGCAAGCCCAAAATGGGCTCCTGGAACCGTGCCGGATACAGCCTCATACAGATCCTCGACGGTTTTAATGAAATGAGACTGCCCGAGAATGATGTTACAGCCTTCAGGAAAATCAAGCCTTACGAGTTCAATTTCAGGTTTCCCCATCGGAACCGCCTTTCATGACGATCAGTATCGCTTCCGTTTACTTGCTGAAGGTATATTCATTTCAGTCCTGTAGTTCGCCACTGTCCGCCTTTTCACTTCAATTCCTGCCGCTTCCAGGGCCTGAACAAGCTTAGCGTCGGACAGAGGCTTGATCTTGTCCTCAGACCCTATGAGTCTTCTCAGTTCATCCTTGGCTGTCCTGCTGGATATTTCCCCTCCATCACCAGAGAGGGCTCTGCTGAAGAAGAATCTCATCTCGTGAATTCCACCGGGAGATTGAACGTACTTACCGTTGATAGCTCTGCTGATGGTGGACTGGTTATATCCAAGAGCATCGGCAACTATCTGCAGTGTAAGGGGACGCAGTCCCTCTATTCCGTGTTCGAAAAAATCCTTCTGATATTCAGCCAGGAACTCACCTATCCTTGTTACGGTTTCCTGACGCTGCCTTATGGCTTTAATAAACCATGAAGCCTTCTGAAATTTCTTTTTTACGTATTCCTTCTCCTTCGGTGAGGTACTGGGGGATTCAAGGATACGTCTATTCCGCGCTGAAATCATGAGATGAGGGAATCTGTTGTCATTCAGAATCGCCTCAAAATGATCATCTATCTTGAAGATAATAACATCAGGAATCACAGCGGCGTTTGCCGAAGATGAAAATTCGTTGCCCGGCCACGGTTTAAGTACGGATATCCTGTCAATTGCTTCCTGTACTTTGTGTGGTGATACCCTTTCGGCTGCTGCGATAGCTTTGATCTTTCTTTCGGCGAGTTCATTGAAATGTTCAGCTACTATCCTGTATTCAAGACTGTCATGATCGTATCCCAGCTTATCCAGCTGCATCTCAAGTGCACCACTGGCACTCATCGAACCTACACCAGTCGGTTCCAGAGTCCGGACTATCTTCACGGCCTCGGGTAGGAGATCGGGATCGCCTTCCCAGGCCGACAGCAGTTCCTGATCAGGCAGTGAAAGAAGTCCATGCCTGTTGAGTGAATAAACCACATAAATAACAGCTTCCTCGAGATCACTCGGAAGCATGAGAGACCAGACCTGATTAAGAAGATACTCGTATAGCGTTGGTTCGCTGGGAGGTTCAGGCATCCATGGGTCTTCGTCACCACGGTAGGATCCAGTATAGCTGTCCCCCGAATGCTCATCCAGCTTTTTGAGAATGTCCAGGGTATCATCCTCCTTGCTGTCGCTTCTTGATGGTTCCTCATCCCATGAATCTTCAATTTCACGGGTTTCATCACCGTCGCTCTTTTCGCCCTCTCCCTTGATCTCAGGTCCTGACTGTTCAAGAAGGGGATTATCCTGAAGTTCCTGCCTGATAAGGTTTTCCAGGTCCAGAGAGGGAACCTGAAGAATCTCGAGAGCTTGCCTTATCTTCTGTGTAAGCGCAAGTTTCTGGGTCTGGACCATCCGAAGACTCTGATTTAGTCTTAAATCCGGCATTCTACAACTTAAACCTCTCACCAAGGTAGATCTCCCTGGCCTCGGGGTTTTCAGCAAGTTCCTGGGCTGATCCGGATATAAGTATTCTGCCATCGTACATGATGTATGCCCTGTCAGTGATCTCAAGGGTTTCCCTTACGTTATGGTCGGTGATGAGAATACCCAGCTTCCTTGCCTTGAGCTCCATTATGATACTCTGGATATCATCAACGGCTATGGGATCAATACCGGCAAATGGTTCATCAAGGAGCAGGAAAGCGGGATCTGTCACGAGAGCTCTCGCAATTTCAACCCTTCTTCTCTCTCCTCCGGAGAGGGTGTATGCTTTCTGATCAGCTACTTTCTCGATGCCCAGGTCCGCAAGGAGCTGAGCTTGCCTATTCTTCCTCTCCTTCTTCCTGAGTCCGGTTATTTCCAGAATACTCATGAGATTATCGGCAACGGTCATCTTCCTGAATACGCTTGATTCCTGAGGCAGGTAGCCTATTCCCAACCTGCATCTTCTGTACATGGGCAGATGGGTCAGATTTATATTATCCATGAACACATCGCCCGAGTCCGGTCTGATAAACCCTACGATCTGATTGAAAGTGGTTGTCTTTCCTGCACCGTTAGGTCCAAGCAGCCCAACGACCTCACCTCTGGATACAGTAAGAGATACTCCGTTGACAACAGCCCGTTTCCTGTACTTCTTAACCAGCTTGTCAGTTCTCAGAATCTCCGGATCTATTTTATCGACCTTACGCGAGATCATGGATTACCTCCGAGGTAGCTGTAAGTTCCGGTTACATGGCCCGATACGATGACTTCTACAACCTCACCATTCTCAAAACCAATGCTAAGAGTGTTTCCCCTGACCGTGTTCATTTCATTTCTTGAGGCGGCCTCGCCGCCGGATTTCATCCTGAGTGTTGCCGAACCTGCGAGCATCACGGAATCGGGTTCACCGTTCTCGAACTCGAAGAAAGCCCTTTCAGATGAAAACCATGTTTCGGCAGGGGGATCGACACCTGTATCAAGAAAATAACCTGCGGCTCCCCCCTCTATCCTGACTGAATGGGGATCACCTGAGGAATCAAGGAGTATCTCCATCCAATCTCCGGATAGTTCACTATCCTCCGACTCCAGAACCGGTGAACCAAAAAGCTCGAATCTATCTTCATCACCGAAGTACCTCAGATATTCGGACGTTGAATAAAAATCCATATCCGGCATTGAAACTGAAGCATTGCCCTGAGCTTCTGCAGAGTTATCATCGGGGAAGAACTCCAGCCTGTCAGCGGTTACGATAAGGCTGTCGTCACCCTCCACTCTCCTGAGAATGGGATCAACAGTTATGAAAAGGCTGCCTCTACTCCTGTCATATAGCGCATATTGTCCCTCTACCCTTCCAATACGGGGACCTGTCATGAGAACATCCTCTTTGGCAGTCGCCTTACCGGATTCCCGAAAATAAACAACTTCTCCAGCTTCCAGAACCGTTTCTCCATCGGTAAGTATAACGTTACCTGTCATGGTTATCATTCCCGCCTCTTTGAGATATTCAAGGTAATGGGAAGTTCCAGTAAGGGAATCAGTTTCAACGGTAACATTACTGTAGAATACCGCGTTACCGGACTCCTGCCAGACGGTTCCGCTGTCGGATGTTACCGTTACCTCTCCATCGGTTACAACCACATTGCCGATAAGGTCTATAACCAGTTCATCCGAATCCGTATCCCTGCTCACCGCCCTGTCCGCGGTTGTTGTGAAAATCCCGGCAGCTGCGATCAGTGCTGAGCAGAGTGCAAACAGCAGATTACTCAAGTTCCAGGTCCCCCGAGTACACCGCAGTGAAGTCCTCTTCAATATCCACGCCATCAACGGCTCCGAGACCTGTATCAAGATCAACCCCTCGACCTGATAGTACCGTCTCCCCTGTTGAATCCGGAATGGTCAGGACTACAAGACAGTCACTGTGGAAGATCTCCATTTCATCGTCCCAGATTATCTCCTGTGTTACCAGATACCTGCCGTCATCGGTTTCGGCATTGACATTTCCCCAGATTCTCATGAGGCCGGATTGAAGTTCAACAAGCCCTGAATCACCTTTGAGAATCGTTGTCGGGATATCATCTTCGAAGAAGATCAGATCTACTACGGAGAGAAGAAGCAGGCTGTCACCTTCGGTGTAAACGGCCTCTTCGCTGACAAGGCGCCAGGAGCGATAACCATCACTGGACTGAACCAGGGTGAAATTTTCAACGATCTGAATCGGTTCCCGATCGGGATCCATGTCAACGGAACCTCCGCTACTGCAGGCCAGGAGCCCAACCAGGACGGCGAGCCCAGCGCTCATGAATCCAGACCCATTGTTCGGGATCTTCACGTACCCACTCCTCAATCCTTCCGGTAAGATCGGCGGTCAGTTTTAAATAGCCTTTGTCCCCTTCGTACCCGGAGAGGTCCAGTGATTCATCGATCTGAAGTATATATTTTCCACCTTCCCCTCTCGATATATGCAGTGTAAGAACAGGAATTCCAAACCTCACAGCCAGCTGTGCCGGGCCAACAGGTGTCCTGGCATGGAGACCCATGAAATCGACAAAATCGCTGTCCACTCCCAGAGTATCCTGATCTATCAGAATACCCACGGCGGTATTATCGCGCAGTACCCTCATAAGCCTTGCAATACCGCCTCCCCTGTCGATAAGCTCCGTTCCGCACCGGGCTCTCAGCCTGTTGAAATACTCGGACGTTTCTCGGTGGGAGAGTTCTCTTGAAACTATACCTACCTTATGACCGAGAAGCAGAATGGCCCTTGGTATAAGTTCCCAGGCCGAGTAATGCGCTGTTATGGCGATGACTCCCTTCCCCAGGGAGAGAGCGGCCTGCATGTGTTCCTCTCCGCGGACTTCAACTACCCGGCGGAATTCATCGTCTGATCTGTAATTGAGATTGATAAAATCACTCATCCCCGAGATAATGTACCTGTAAACATGACTCAGTCGCACTTTCAAACCGCACGGATGAATGATGTGTTTCTCATTAATTTTGAATATCCTCCGGGATCTGCCTGGAATCATGGAGGCAAACAACCCGAAAATACCCGCAGTCACCCAGATCAATTTTCTGGGCATAACCCGAGCCGAGTAGGCAAAGAACTTCACCAGAGGAAGAAGGAGTGAATGCCTGAATCGGCGGAATGGAAGACGGGATGCCATTATCGGTTTATTTCACACCTGCCTGGAGGGCATCGTGAAGGTAGAGAATACCCACAGGTATTCGATCCTGATCGATAACCACCAGGGAAGTTATGCCGAGTTCTTCCATCCTGGAAACGGCAATAGCGGCAAGTTCCTCTTTACAGCAGATCGAGGGTTCTTTGATAAGGACATCTCCAAGAATCAGATCCAGAACATTCGCGCGGTTCTTCATGAGCCTGCCAAGGTCTCCGTAAACAAAAATCCCGTTCAGTTTTCGTTGCGCATCAGTTGAAAAACATACTCCCCGGTGAGCTGTCATTACCGCGATTGCTTCCGTAAGAGGAGCCGATTCGCTTACGTCCGGGAGAGAATCGGAAACCATCAGATCACTTACCCTGGTCAGAAGCTTCCTCCCGAGTGTTCCGCCAGGATGAACCTTGGCAAAATCATCGGATGAGAAGTTTTTTACCTTAAGAAGTGCCATTGCAAGCGCATCACCCAGTGCCATCATCGAGGTTGTGCTTGCAGTAGGTGCAAGGTCATATGGACAGGCTTCCTTCAGTTCAGGAAGGGGAAGAAGCACATCAGCCGCTCTTGAAAGAAGAGAATCCGCGGAGCAGGTAATAGCGACAATCGGAATTTTCAATCTCATGAAACAGGGAAGAAGCAAGGCTATCTCCTCCGTTTCCCCGCTTTTGGAAAGAACAAGGGCGACATCGTTCTTCTGAAGTATCCCAAGGTCTCCGTGAATACCGTCCGAAGGATGAAGAAAGTACGCAGGGCTGCCTGTACTTGTCATGGTGGCAGCTATCTTTCTGCCAACATGCCCGGATTTGCCCATACCGCAGATTATTATCTTGCCATCTGTTCGGGCCAGAGTTTCTACTGCTCTGGTGAAAGTACTTTCAGCGAGCCTGGCTGTAGCCTCAAGCCATTCCGACTCTATGCGGAGAACCCTCAAGGCTTCATCGTAGAGGTCAGCCATTTTTCATACTCTCCAGGAGCATATCCGCAACCTCTCCAACCGCACCGTTTCCTCCGGTTTTTTTCGTAACAATATCACACTCAGCCTTTATAAGAGGGTGAGCGTTTGAAGGACAGGCTCCAATGCCGGCAGTTCTGATTGCGGGCAGATCCATCAGCCCATCACCCATGAATATGACCGATTCGCAGTCAATCGACAGTTTGCTGCAGATATCTCTCAGAGCATCATCCTTTTTATCACTGCCAAGAGACAACAGTTCTATCCCGAGATCGGCAGCCCTTCTCCTTGTTGCAGGGAAATCCCTGAAGGATACAAGGGCAACCTGGAATCCTCTTCTCCGGAGCTCTATTATTCCAGCGCCATCTGCCGAATTGAACTTCTGTATAACTCCATCGGGTCCGTAATACAACCCGCCATCGGTCAGTACACCGTCAACATCGAGAGCCAGCAGTTTAATATTATCGAGTTGCTTCATCGGCCTTCCCAATGGGTAAGAGCATTCCTTACGATTATATCCAATGTATCGAAATCCACCATTGTCGCAGAGTCGCTCAGGCCCGATGCAGGGTCGGGATGCGCCTCTATAAACAGGCCGTCAACACCCCAGGCAGCACCGGAACGGGCAAGTGCAGGGGCGAATTCCCTGCAGCCGCCGCTTATCCCCCCGGCGGCTCCGGGAAGTTGAAGAGAATGGGTCACATCAAGAATCACCTTCTGTGAAAACCCGCTCATTACCGAAAGTGAGCGAAAATCAACTACGAGATCGCCATAACCGAAAAAGGTGCCTCTTTCGGTAAGCCAGATTTCCGGACATCCAGCTGCTGCAGCCTTTGCAGCAGAACCCCTCATATCCCGAGGATTCATGAACTGCCCTTTCTTGATATTCACAGGTATCCCTGTAGCACCTGCTGCCTCCAGAATCGAAGTCTGCCTGCATAAAAAAGCGGGGATCTGGATGATATCAACAACCTGAGCTACAGGTTCTGCCTGCAGCTCATTATGAATATCGGTAAGAGTTCTGACACCGAACTCCCCCGATATCTCTTCAAGTATCCTCAAACCTTCATCCATTCCCGGACCCCGGTAGGAACCGTGGCTGGTTCGGTTATCCTTCAGAAACGATCCTTTGAATACCCACTCGGCAGGGCGATCGGGGGATTCCAGAAGTGAAGCGGCGAATTCCGCGACTCTCATGGATATTTCTCTGGATTCAAGGCTGCACGGACCGATTATGAAAAGGGGAATTCTGTCATGAATTGAAATACTCCACCGCCCTTTCAAGATCTTCTTCAGTATCTACACCTATTCCCCGAAATTCACCGGTTACAACCCTGATGCGCATTCCCCGCTCCAGCCAGGCAAGCTGCTCAAGTCCTTCAGTTCTTGATAGACTGGTATCTCCCGCTGCGGCGCAGCTTTTTAGTGATTCGGGGCTGAATGAATATATACCGATGTGTTCCAGCAGGTTATCCGCACCATGGGGAATAGGATACCTGGAAAAGTACATAGCTTCCAGACTATCGTTAATCACAACTTTCACCGAATCCGGTGATCCGCCAAATTCTGCCGGTATTTCCCTGGCAAGGGTAACGACCTGATCTTTTTCAGATGGAATCGCAGTGAGGGAATTGATCCAGTCTTCATTCACAAGAGGTTCATCGCCCTGCACGTTTATTACAGTATCTCCGGGAAAACCCAGCAGGCTCCAGGCCTTGAAAACCCTTTGAGTACCTGATGCGGCTTCTCCTGTGTAAACAACCTCAAAACCGGCGTTCTCGACAATATCCATAATACGTTTATCATCGGTTGCCGCAACAGCTCTGTCAACTGAATCTCGAATCCCCTGCAACACTCTGATTATCATTGGGATTCCTGCGATATCCGCCAGTGGTTTCCCCGGCAGCCTCGTCGAAGCGAACCTGGCAGGGACTATGGCAACGATTTCCTCTGAAGCTGCTACTCTCCCAGCCATTTCTCAGTAGCCCATATTGAAATACTTAATACTGTTTCCTCCTGGAAGCTATCCTGTATATCACGCCAGTACTGGTAACCGGCGGCAATATCTACCCCCGCCCTTCCTTCGTTGAAACTGTATCCGGCACCCGCTGTGAAAGTTGAAGATTTGTCTCTCCATAACCCATCCATATATGAGAATCCTGATCGGAATGAGATACCGTTTCCAGCATAGATTTCGGCTCCAGCAGAATAAACAGTTCCGGGATCAGTCTGGGTGTCGAGAATATTCAGGACTTTCCTACTGTAGATATCCACGCCGATAAGAAGCCTCTCAATCGGTCTGAAGGATATCCCGGCGGATATTTCACCTGGAAGAGAGTATATACTGCTGGAGCTGTCTGCTTCTGAAGAGGCAAGGAAATCCCTGTTTACGCTGAGGGTTCCCTTTCTGTCGGTTGATATGGAGAATCCCAATCCAAACCGATCAGTGTTTACAAGTATCCCGAATACACCGCCCCATGCCATTTGGAAATTTGCATCATCGCGGTAAACGGAACTGTCCGACGTCGGGGTGATCAATGCAGTTTGTGTCAGAGTTACATCAGAAAGAATATTGCCGAAAGAACATCGTCCTCCTACGGAAAAAGCGAGCCAGTCACTGGTTCTGACGGACAGGCCTGTATAGGTTTCCACAAGACCGCCTGTCCAGGAAAATTTCCCCGTATAATCATCACTGACATCCATCTGAAGCTCAGTATTAACCCTGCTTCGGCCGTCGATAGCACCTGATATGACGATTCCTCCAGGGATTGGCACGAAAGCTGATACAACAGGAAAACTAAGCTGATTATCCCATGCTGGAGCATCACCTTCACTGTACTTTCCACCCAGGCTGATACCTCCGGCAAGGGTCCATGCGGAAGCGGCCGGGTTCAGCATTGAAAAACCCGTACTGCCCGGCACACCGATACAGACTCCGCCCATACCATAGGATCTGGAATTCAGAGGGAGAATTTCTGAACCGATACCATTAGGCGGAGGAAGGTAATCTACTGAGAATATCCCCGTTACAAAGAACACAATACAGGACAACAAAGTCATATGGTCTCCAGTGTTTCATGTTTCATTTTACATCAGTCGATGTATCCGGACATAGCGAATAATGTTCCAGATACTTCACAGTTCAAATGTCTCTCCGAGTGCGGGAATGAGTGCCGTTTTACCAATCCTGTCCGCGATCCTGTTTACCAGTAATTCGGACTGATCAGACTCACCATGAACAAGGAATATACTCTCTGCGTTCGCACCGACCTTACTCGCGTATGTGACAAGGGCATCTGAATCCGCATGAGCGGAAAACCCGTTGATGATCTCAATTCTGGCTTTCACAGGGTATTCCTCACCGAATATCTTAATCAGTTTCTCACCCTCCACCAGTTTCCTGCCCAGTGTATGCTGAGCCATGAATCCTACAACGAGCACTGCACTCCTCTCATCTCCGATGTTGTTCTTGAGGTGATGAAGAATTCTTCCGTTCTCGCACATTCCCGATGCTGATATGATCACCATAGGGCTTGAGTCCTTATTAAGAGCTTTGGACTCTCCGACACCCTGGATAAAATGAAGACCCTCAAACTGGAACGGACTTCTGTTGCTGTAAAGGTAATCACGCATCTGGCTGTCAAAACACTCCTGATGAATTTTATAAACCTCAGTGGCATCAAAAGATAAAGGAGAGTCCACATAGACTTTCATAGGTGGCATATCATTACGTGTCACAAGTTCGTGGATATCGAAAAGTACTTCCTGGGTCCGTCCTACACTGAAAGACGGGATTATGAGCTTGCCGCCGGCTTTGAATGTGCTGTTGATTATACTGCGGAACTTCTGCAGGGACTCCTCCTGCTTCGCATGATTCCTGCCGCCATAGGTGCTTTCCATAATCAGTATATCCGCGTTTGCACTCATATCAGGATCTTTTAGAATTGGTCTTCCGGGCCTGCCGAGGTCTCCTGAGAATAGGAGAACTTTCTGAGTTCCCTTTTCTTTGATAGTGAGCTCCACCTGGGCGGAACCAAGTATATGGCCTGCTTCGAGGAATCTGAGGGAGACGTCTGAAAACAGTGGAAACGCCCTGTTGTAAGGTATTGACATGAAGTGCTTCAGAGTTTCCGTGACATCTTCAGCATTGTATAATGGTTTGAGCGGATCAAGCCCTTTCAGTTTCCTCTTTTTATTGAGATACGCCATGTCATACTTCTGAATGTGCGCGCTATCCGGAAGCAGAATAGCTGCAAGATCCCGGGTAGCGAAGGTGCTGGTAATCATACCGCTGAAGCCGTGCTTCACCGCCCCGGGAAGGTTTCCCGAATGGTCTATATGTGCATGGGAAAGGATTATGGAATCAAGCTCTTCCGGGTTGAAGGGAAACTCCCTGTTCAGTTTTTCGCTTTCTTTTCTGCGCCCCTGATGGAGGCCGCAGTCAAGAAGGATTTTTCTACCGTTGATTTCCAGCAGGTGCTTAGAACCTGTAACCGATTGTGCAGCTCCATAAAAAGTAATTCTCACTTATATCAACCTCCAAGGCCCGACTATGATGAGGAAACCAGCCCCATGCAACCTCGAAATAAAACATCGGGAACCGGAATCGCTGCATGGACGTTAATACATACTGGATGTATCTTTGCACAACCAATATAGGCTTTTGCATAATAACTTCGGAAATGATATTTGTATATTGTTATGATACATGTAATTACTTTAACTGGAACGCCGGATTCATAGTATATCCGGAAACCATCGAAGGGATGAATCAATGAAAATATCTCTTGCTTTAGTAAGTACTCTGCTGCTGGTTTTCTCCAGCATTGCGCTTGGAGATACTGCCATGGACAGAATCATGTCCGCTCTTGAATCAGGAGAGTTATCCGCTGTTGAGGCAGCAGACCTCCTTATTCAGAGCGCAACGGATTGGAATGATCTGCCTGCCCGTTTTACGGAAGGTACAGACGGTGTTCCCTGTGGAACACCTGCAATCCTTGAGGCGATTCGCATCGGGCTGGACTCTCCCCTCGCCAGCCGCCCCCCCCTGAGCGGTCCCCATTACACATTCGACTCGCCTGACGGTTACTTCAAGATCCACTGGACCGATTCCGGTGCCGATGCTGTCAATTTAAGCTACGCAACCACTGTTGCAGTTGCAGCGGATTCGTCATGGCAGGTGGAATGCACCGAAATGAACTTCATAACACCACCCCCGGATAACATGGTTGGTGGTTCCGATCAATACGATATCTACATCATAAACCTTGGCGGAGGTGTCCTTGGCTACTGTTCACCCAGCGGTGAATTCCAGCCCCCAGACTCCACACAAGCCTGCAGTGCAAGCCATATCGTTATAGGCAGCAACATCTCAGGCTGGGGACAGAGAGTCTGCACAATGGCTCATGAATTCCAGCACGCAGTCCAGTTCTCCTACAGTTACGAAGAAGCAACCTGGTTCATGGAAAACTGCGCTGTCTGGATGGAAGAGATGGTTTACCCGGATGTCAACGACTACCTGCCGTACGTCCAATATGGCGCAGGTGCACTTCGTACACCCTGGTACGACATCCGGTCGGCCGCAATGTACTGGTACGGAGCTTTTACCTGGCCATGGATGATGTGGAACAGGTGGGGTTACGAATCTGTTCGCGAGATCTGGGAAATCTGTGCCGAAGACGCCGGAAGCAATCTGGAGCCGGCCCACGATGAAATGTTCGCCAACCATGGATCGAATTTTGAGTCGATCTTCATGCAGTACGGATGCTGGAGATGGTTCACTGCTGATAACTGGTTCTCCGGCTGCGGCATGTACAACGAGGAGGTATCTACCTGGCTACCAGGCCCCAGGGTACTTCCCTATCACTACACAGCAACCCTGCCTTTCAGCGGTGATCAGACCACAACTTACAAACCTGATTATCTGGGTATCCATTGGATAGAAGTCGATCTGAGCAGTTACCAGGACGACTGGATCCAGATGGCCTTCAACGGTTATGATAATCTTGAGTGGAATATGGGCGTCATAATGCAGGATTATTCGGGAAGACTATACTTCAACTGGTTCAGCTGCGATCCCACATCCGGTGACTTAAACGTTACTGTGGGTGCTAACGGATGGGACGCTGCCATTTTCTTCCCGGCATTCATGACAAATTATCCCATGAATCACGACTACACCTTCGAAATAACCACCCTGGGGACAGGCATGGAAGGATCCCCATCAAACACCGACCATCTTAACCTTAATGTTTCATCAAATCCCATACATGCCGGTGATTTTGTAACCTTCGACCTCCCGACTGACGGAAACGCCAGTATGCTTATCTACGATATGAGCGGCAGAGTTGCCGCCACACTGATTGATGAGACAATGCAGGCAGGTTCCCACTCGGTGCAGTTTGAAGGATCGGACCTTTCCGAAGGGACATACTTCATAATGCTGTTCGCAGGTGACCAGATATCCACACAGAAAGTGGTTTTCACCAGATAAACAGTAACCTTGTGCATAAGCAGGGACCCATTTCAGGGTTCCTGCTTCTTTTTCTGGTATATTCCAGACTGCAGGCGAAGAAAATCTCCGGAGGTAAACTTGACCCGATATGCAGCGCTGGTGTTACTGATCCTTACAGCAGGATGTAAAATAGAAGCTGAACCGCGCGTCAGCGGCGACTCGGATTACTCTCCTATTATCATCATTCAGTTCCGGGAAACTGAAATATCCTCAAGCCTCCCATGGGACATCTCATCGAGTCATGATATTGTATCAGCTTCGGTGCTTTTTCCGGATGATAATCCACCCTTCCAGGGAACCAGACAGCTTGTTTATGAAGCTATTGAGAACGATATGCTTGTTGCTCTTATAAGTGACAGCTGTCTCGATTATCAGATAAGCGGGGATCATATCCAGATATGGCTGGACAGCAGCGGTACAGTAAGATCACGACCGGAGAATATCCTTGACAAAAACCTCAGCTCTGCATGGCTGGAAAATACCAGCCGCCAGGATATCCTGCTTGGATTATTCGATATGTACAAGCCTGATCTTATCCTGATGGAGTATAGAATTCCCGACGCTTCGTCAGTCCTTCGAATAGCTGAATACTGGACAGCACCTGATGTTATATCCCGATACATGGTTGTAATGTTTCAACTTCCCGGAAACCCTCGTTTCAGAGGGTGGTGTGGCTTTGCAGGTGAGGGAATAAATGGAAGTACACCATATGGATTGACTGAAAGCGGTTTGTTCTCCACCATCCGGCTCCTTGCTGGTCTCGAATGGGTGGATGTCCTGCCTGATATCATCCCCGCTATTTCAATATTGGAGGACACCGATGATATCTGGAGTAATCAATGATCATCCCGGGGAAGAACTGGTGAATCTGATCACGGAATACTACCGCTTGCTGAGGCAACTTGATTATCTTACATTTGGAGCCGAATCCATATTCGAATGAGGTGAATACGGCACTGAAGACATGTGACGACAAAATAACAATCCTGATCGTGATACCAGTGATAATTTAAAGGGGATAGACAATGTCAATAATGAAATCTGTTAACGACTTCCTAACGCGGCTTTCGAGTAAGCTCAAGGGCGGCGGTGACAAGGCTATCGAAAAACAGAAGAAAAAGGGAAAGAACACCGCCAGAGAACGTGTGGAGGATCTGTTGCTCGATGAGGATTCCTTCCTGGAGATAGACCTCTTCGTAGAACATTCCGTGAAGGATTTCGGGATGGATAGAAAAGAGCTGGCGGGTGATGGGGTTATCACCGGATACGGCAAGGTACATGGCAGACCGGTCGCCGTGTTCGCGCAGGATTTCACGGTTGCCGGAGGATCCCTTGGAAGAGCACATTCAAAAAAAATCGTTAAAGTGATGGATGGCGCAGCTGAAGCGGGAATACCTCTTATAGGGATAAACGACTCCGGCGGGGCCAGAATCCAGGAAGGAGTTGAATCCCTCTGCGGTTACGGCGAGATATTCTACCGCAATACAAAACTCAGCGGTGTAGTTCCTCAGATCTCCGTCATTCTTGGTCCATGTGCGGGCGGCGCGGTCTATTCACCTGCCCTGACGGATTTCGTATTCGTTGTCGACGGAATCTCCAATATGTTCATAACCGGACCGCAGGTCATAAAGACGGTTCTTGGAGAAGATATAACCCAGGAGGAGCTTGGCGGCGCATTCACCCAAGCCTCTATTACAGGTAATGCACATTTCTATGCAAAAAGCGAAACGGAAGCCTTTAATACGCTCAAAAAACTTCTCTCCTTCCTCCCGGCCAATTCGAATGAGAACCCTCCTGTTAGAAGCTCAATCCCCCCCGATCAACCGCTGGGTGATGATGTTATCCCCGATAACCGCAGGCAGGCTTACTGCGTAAAGGATATTATACGGGGCATTGTGGATGCTTCCGATTTCCTTGAAGTACACAAGCACTTCGCCGCTAACATGGTGGTAGGTTTTGCTAGACTTGCAGGCCAGCCGATAGGGATTATCGCGAATCAACCCAGGGTTCTGGCGGGTGTTCTTGACGTAGACGCATCTGACAAGGCGGCACGGTTCATCAGATTCTGTGATTGCTTCAATATCCCGCTGCTGACATTGGTGGATACTCCCGGATATCTTCCAGGAGCGGATCAGGAACATGCAGGTGTCATCAGGCATGGAGCTAAGATACTGTACGCTTACAGTGAGGCTTCGGTTCCCAAGATGACGGTTATTATGAGGAAAGCCTACGGCGGAGCTTATATAGCCATGTGCAGCAGGCATCTCGGAGCCACATTCGTTGCATCCTGGCCCTGCGGAGAGATTGCGGTAATGGGACCTGAAGGAGCAGCCAACATCATATTCAGAAGGGAAATAGCGGCGGCGGAGAACCCTGTTGAATACAGACAGGAAATGATCAGAGAGTATGAAGAGAAATTCGCCAATCCCTATGTAGCAGCAAACAAAGGATATATCGACACGATTATCAGAGCCAGCATGACCAGGGAAACGCTGATCAAAGTGCTCTCCCGAACCGGGCTGTCCAGAAAAGGGCGTCCCCACGGAAACATTCCTCTGTAGAGGGGGCATTATGGAGAAAAAACTGGACAAACTTATCATAGACGATACCGAGTATGTCACAGAGATACCGGATCACTGCAGAAAACCATATAAGTGTGTTCCGGATCCCTCTGAGATAACAGCATTCATACCCGGGACCATAGTCGAGATCAAGGTTTCCGAAGGTGACAGCGTTGAAGCGGGTGCTATTCTTCTTCTTCTTGATGCGATGAAGATGCACAATGAGATATGTTCCGCTAAAAGAGGAATCATCGGTAAAATACACGTCTGTGAAGGTGATTCGGTTCAGAAGAATCAGCTTCTTATTAGTCTCATTTACCCGGAGTAAGCACCTTAGTGTAAAGTTAAAGGGGAGGGGCAGATGCCCCTCCCCTTTCTCATATACTTGTCCTGAGATCAATCGTTCTCGGAATCCAGATCCTCGGCTTTCTGCATAGCGTTGATAGCGTCGTTCCTCCGGCCAAGACGGCTGTAGGTACTAGCAAGGTAACGCCAGTAATTGGCATTGTCAGGGTCGAATTCGAGGGCTGTTTCGAGAGCTTCTGCGGCTTCGGAATCCAGTTCTTTCCTGTTGAAACAGGCGTATCTTGTATAGTATGCGTTCGCGAATTCATCGGGAGAAAGACCCTCGATCAATATGACTGATTCAAGAATCGAGAGAGATTCATCGTAATTCTCCATTACGAAATTAGCGTGCGCAAGGGTTGAAAGAACGATGTAGTCTTCTCCGATAAGATCTCTAGCGCTGTTAAGCTCGGTTATCGCCTGAGGATAATCTTCCATCTCGATGTATGCGTACCCCTTTGATACCAGCATGGTGGCAACAATCTCATTTGCTTCGTCCGGTTCGAGCCAGCCCTCTGCAAGGCCAAGCTCGATATTAGCGAATGCTTCGTCGTATATACCGATCGCGGATCCGTAGTCGCCTTCAAGCATATATGCTCCGGCAAGAGCGTCCAGCATATCAATATTCGTGGGGTCGATCGCCAGTGCATTGCTGTAAATCTCTTTTGCCTGCTGGATGTACTCCGGCATTTCTTCCTCGGTGGCGTCAAGAGCAATCATGGTCAGGATGCTTCCTGAGTTGAAGAGAGCCTGGATAAAAAGGTTCTTTGCCTGTGCAAGATTCTGTGAATAGTAATCCAGCATATATGCGTCACTCGTCTCATCGATCAAGACCTGAACGTTAGCCATCAATGCTTCCGCTTTCAGTGATGAATTCTGGAAATATCCAAGGGCCGCTTGAAGATCATTGTTAACTTTCAGCTCAACATCACCAAGCATAAGTTCAAAATCGGGTCTCTCAGGGGCAACCAGAATACCGTTATTGAGCATTTCAACTGCTGAACCGATATCACCGTCGCTCATCGTATTTGCTGCACTGTTAAAGAAGACGAACCAGTACTCGCTTATCGTCAACGCTCCGTTGGTATCAAGTTCGTAAGCTTTACTGAATGATACGGCAGCCTCGGACCATTGTGATTTTTCTGTAAAAGCTCTGCCTCTCCAGAACCAGATTTCCGAGTTAAGGGAATCTCCCTGAGCGATGACGCTGTCAGCAAGATGTATGATATCGTCATACTCCTGATTCTGCATATGTACCTTCATGCCGGTTACCACAGGTGAGCTGCAGGCTGCGAGCATTGCGGATATCGCGATGATTGTAAGAATAATCTTTCGATTATGGTTCAATCCAGTCATATTCGACCCTCCGTTCAAGATATTGGATACTTATAAATCTAATAGGATCAGTAATTATGAAATCTGGCGTTTCACACACCGAAAGTCAATATTGACATCGTATCCACCAGCATTCAGTTTAGAGTGCTCTGGAGGTTACGTATTTGATTTGTCTTACAGAACTATTCCGTATTTTTCTTGGGGTACTTGCCGTATCCTGGAGTGCATCCCTTGCTCCAGCTGACGGGCAGGAGAGCACTTCATCGAGAGAAGCAGTCATTCTCATAGATTGCCAAACAATCATCTTTCTGGAGAACGGCAGAGAAGCTAACCTGGCGCTGGTTTCCACAGGAAGAGCGGGTTACAATACCCCGGTTGGAACATTCGAAGTTCTGTACAGAAGACGGGCTCCGGTATCCAGTTCCTACGGCGTCAGGATGCCCTACTGGCTCTGTATTCATCCTTCAGGCCAGATAGGTCTTCATCAGACTTTTCTAACTGGTACGAATTTTCTGGGAACCAGACGATCACATGGCTGCGTAAGACTTGGTGAAATTACAGCCAGATGGAGCTACGACTGGCTCAGGGTTGGATCGACCGTCAGAGTTCAGGCCCAAAGTCCGAGAAGGATTTAGGGATCTTTCCTGCTTCCACAGCGGAAACACAGATATCTGCTGATCTCCTCCACTGGAATGCTGGAGAGGTACATACTCAGCATCCTGGAGTAATCCTCACCACGTTTTTCCTCACCGCAACCAGGACACACAGGCAGTAGTTTTGAAAGATTCTCGAGTGTCTTCAAAGCCTTTTCATACTTCCTGCGGAGGGAACTCAGCTCTACCATATCTTCGAATCTACCGCATGCGATTTCTATAGCCCTGAAAAGCTCAGCCGGCCCCGGAGGTTTTACTACATAGGCTCCAACTCCCGCTTCCGCCGCTTCTTTCACAAGGTCCTCGGTTTCGTAGGCACTCAGAATCACAATAGGTGTAGGAAAATGCTTCTGGATTAGGATCGCAGCCTCAATGCCCGACATTTTCGGCATCTTGATATCCATGAGTACCACTTCGGGCTGTACTTCCCTGATCATCCCCAGAGCTTCATGTCCATCCTCGGCTTCCCCGGCAATTTCGTATCCCAGTTCCTCCAGCATCCCTCTGATCATCTCGGAGACCAGATGGTCATCCTCAACTATCAGAACCTTCCTCTTTCTACTTACTTCCATCTGCTCCATCCTCCGTCAGAGTCCTGCGGAAAACTATTTTCGCTGAGGCTCCGCCATCGTTCTGCAGAGTAAGGTCGCCCTGCAGGTTCTTTATAGTTAAATTCTGAATCAGATCAAGACCCAGATTCTTCCTGTCATGCTCCAGCACTTCTTCGGGATACCCAGGACCGTTATCACTGTAGATAAGAGTGATGCGGCCTGCTCTACGCTTTCGCATCCTGACCTTTATCTTCAGCGAATCACGGACTGCCAGGGCATGTTTGAGCGAATTCCTGACCAGCTCGTTCAGTATCAGGGCAAGAGCATGCGCCTGATTTGGGTTCACACGGATCGAGGTTTTCGAAATGGATGCTTTCAGTTTCTTGGTGTCAGGGGCGTTTGTAATTGCACTATTGATGATTCTCCTGGCGAGCATGGTCAGTTCCAGAGGTTTCCAGCCGGAACTTGAAAGCATATCATGAACAGTTGCCAGACCACGGATCCTGCTGATGAGGCTCTGAACAAATTCATCGTGATCATCATTACTCGAAGCGTAACGCCTCTGTGCGTAAAGAATGCCTATTATCTCTGAAAGATTGTTCTTGACTCTATGGTTAACCTCCTTGAGCAGAACCGCATTTATCTGAGCTTCTTTCTCTGCCCGTCTGTACATTTCGATGAGTTTCTTTTCCATCCTGTTCCGCACAAGTGCATTGCCGATAGCATCCCCGACAACTCTCAGAAGATCGATTATATCTTCGCTCCAGTAATTCTCCTGATTCACGCAGTCAAAACCCAGGAAAGCAATAAGGTTGTTTCCATGAACTATGGGAACTATAAGCAGCGATTGAATATCCCTGGATTCAAACAGCTTCCTTTCAGCCTCAGCCCAGGATGGAAGATCGGAAATTCTGGGTATCTGGAAAGCCCAGTGCCTGTTGAGTCTGTTCTGGAGCCATGGATATTCATCGGTTCTCAGTTCCTGCCGGGTATCGATCTGCGGCTGAACATTCGTTGCGCACCATTCGTGCGTGTTCTTCAATATCCTCAACTCATCACTGAACTGGAAAAGGTAGGCCCTGTCAACCTCAATTGATACACCGATATTAAGAAGGGCATCGTTAATACCAAGGTTCAGGGCGCTTCCCCTCATTTTAATAAAATCAGTGGAAATAGTGATAAGGAGGTTTTCGAATCTTTCTCTGAAATTCATTTTTTTGCGCGTTTGTTCAGCAACAGTGATATCATTCATCAGTACGAACAGACCGTCTGGTGTTCTGTTAATTAATACATTGAAAGTTCTATCGCGGTATTCAAAGGCACTGATGCAGAATCCTGAGCCGGAATCAAGAACTTCATCGAATTTCTCCCGCAGAATACTCGTTAATTCCAACCCGGCAACCTCCGAAAATGGTGCTGATCCATCTTCAGAACAGACAAGCTGCCTGAATGCTCCGTTGCAGTACTTAACTTCCAGGTTGCCGTCCAGAGCAAAAACCGGATCATTTGTACTTTCAAGGAGAAAAGAATGCTCCCGTTCGCTCCTGCGGACACTGTTTTCGACTTCAATTCGAGAGATTGACGCCTTAACCATGGAAACCAGTGTTTCCATTATCCCCTGGATTTCCCGAGGCAGAGTTCCCGGCATAGATGAAGCAATGAACATCACCGATGAAGAGGTTTCACTGAGGATGAGGGGAAAAATTCCCTTCAGGAATATCTGCCGACCACTTTCGCGAATGAAAAAGTCATCTTCTGTGGGGTCCGGGAACAGGTTTCTGTCATTCTTCAGCATTCCATGCAGGTCTGAACCGGGTATACACCTGGATAGGGAATCAACCAGGCATCCTGAAAGACCGGCACTATATTCCAGCACGAAATCACCTGATATATTGTCAAAGACGAAGATCCCGGCTGAATCTATACTTTTGAATTCAGTTGCTGAATCAACAGTATGCTTAAATACTGAAGATGAATCTTCAAGGGAATTCAGTTTAATGCAGGCGGCAGACAGAATATCGAAATTTTCGATTACCAGCTGGCTCCTCTCCCGGCCATTCGCATAGAATCTGTTCATCCGGCCAGGATGCAATGTGCATTCTATACAAGATCCGGTTTATTATCTTCCAGTTCTCCAACCACTTCCCTTAGCTTCTGAGAGTACTCATCGCTCATGATAAGTGTTACGGAATCGGTCTCCACCACAGATACATTGCTTACTCCCAGGAGAACTGTAAGCTTGCCCCTGTTCCATACAGTTGTGTTCTTGCTGTCTTTCACAAGCACCTCTCCCCTGCCCACTCCGCATCTTCTTGCAGAGGGCCAGTCACCGATGTCATTCCATTCGAACCGGGCGGGAACCATTACAACATTATCAGCATTCTCCATCACTCCGTAATCGATGGAAATGGATTGCAGAGAATTGTACAGCTGCGGATCAGGGCAGGTTCCGGAACCCAGTTGCAGCAGTTTCCGGGAAAGCTCTGGAAGGTATCTGGCTATCTCCTCCATTATCACGTCCGCTCTCCAGATGAACATCCCTGCATTCCAGAAATAACTGCCGCCCGAACAGTACTCTGAGGCGGTTTCAAGATCGGGTTTTTCTCTGAAGGATGAAACCTCGTAAACTCCTTCGCTGATAGGTTTTCCTTTTTCAAGATAGCCGTATCCGGTGGCAGGGCGGTCCGGTTTTACTCCAATCGTTACTAGTTTTCCATCCATGGCGGGTTGGGCTGCCATAATAAGCGTGTTCCTGAATCCTTCAGGATTGTCGATTACATGATCGGAAGGTACAACAACCATAAGATCCGAACCGCAGCCGCGGTCAACAAGGGTTTTTGCCGCCCAGCCTATGCATGCCGCAGTATTCCTGCCGGAGGGCTCAAGCAGAAGGTTCTCGTTTCTGATCCATGGCAGCTGCGCAAGCACGGTATTCCTGTGATCACTGCCGGTAACTACCATTATCTGTCCGTGATCGCAAAGCCCATCGAACCTTGCGGCTGTTTCCTGGAGCATCGTCCTGTCTCCAGTCAGGTGGAGGAACTGCTTGGGCAGTTTCCGCGTTGAGACAGGCCAGAAACGGGTTCCTCTTCCCCCGGCCATGATTATTCCGAAAAATGATGACTCCATTAACTACCTCCGGGTTCTATCAGATATCCTGCCCCGCTCAGTACCAGTTTTCCACCACCCGTGTCAGCGACGATGCAAGCGGGGGAATCGACTTCATCACCCCGTATAGTAACGCTCCCGGATGAAACAAAAAATAGCGCACCTCCGGGAATATCCGTATTCGATGTTCCTCTGATATCGGATATTCGATATCCGGCCTTCAGTTTCAATCGGTCTATTTTTCCATCCGTTCCTGCGTGAACGGGGCTTCCTCCGGAAGACCAGTCAATAACTTTAATACCCTTTTCTATATGGAGTTCCCTCGGTTTTCCACCCGCTCCGGTTCTTCCCCAGTCGTATAACCTGTAGGTAACGTCGCAGTTGCTTTGAACTTCAAGGATATGCAGACCTGGACCAAGCGAATGGATGGTTCCGGGGGGAATGTGGTAGACATCACCCATATTCAGATCTATTCTCTGAAAAACTTCTTCCGCTCTTCCGGTGCGAAGCAGATTGCGGAACAGGTTCCTGTCAATATCAACCATTCCGCTCATCATCCATGCCCCGGTTTCGGCTGCCAGAACAATCCAGGTTTCCTCCTTGTATAAGTCACTATCCCCTATTCCGGGATGAACCTGCAGGGAGAGTTTGTCCGCAGTATGAAGAGTCTTCAGGAGAATAGGATAGACATATTCCCCGGGCAGTTTACCGGCCGTTACCAGATCATCCACTGTAGCTGGATGTCCATCTACGGCGGTCCGCAGAAGTGATGAAGTGCGCTCCTCGTGGAAAAGCCACCAGATCTCTCCAACGGGAGTTTCAGCACCGGGAGGAACAAGCGAACCCCATACCCTTGGAACATATTTTGGTTCCGAGATATAAAGCACTAGTCTGTCTTCCCGTAGAACCTCGAGATCATACTATTAAGAATAAGGGGTCCTGTGAAATCCCGCTCCGGGTGCCATTGAACCGCGATGACAAGCCCATCATCCGATTCCATGCCCTCGATCACTCCATCCGAAGATTCTGCCGCATGGCGGTAACCTTTCGGGATTCCGGCGATAGCCTGGTGATGAAAACTGCATACTTCTATCTCTGAGCCGAGGATATTCCGAAGAAAGGTACCGTCCGCTATCTCAACGGTATGCTTCCTTGGATCGTCGGCTTTTCCATTGTGATCATCAGGATCATCCACCTGAGTTGAAATGTTCTGGATGAGCTGTTCTCCCTCCGCCATGGCTATCAGCTGCATTCCCAGACATATACCGAATACAGGGATCTTCATGGAGCGAGCATTCCTGTACAGCTCCATTTCCCATAGAGGTCTTTCGCGGTGACAGCCGATAGATCCTCTGTTCTTCTGGCCGTACAGTGCAGGATCTGGATCTGGACCACCCGTAAGAAGGATTATGTCAACGATATCCAGCACATTACGAGCATCACTCGAAGTGGGAATAATCCCCACCGGAGTAACGTCTGCTCCGGACACCAGTTTCGCATAACTCTGGTTGAGCCCGAAAAGCCACTTACCGTATGACGGAGCCTTGGATACATCATTCTCATACCAGTTCAGGGTAATACCTATAACAGGTTTATTCATCCGGTAACCTCCGTCATTCTTGCCACTGCCGCGAAAGCTTTTTCTCTGGTTCGGGGGTCAAGTTCGATAACCGGCTTCAGTTCCCTGAGAGAATCACTAATCTTCTGCAGGGTTATCTTCTTCATATTGATACAGTAAATATTCCCTCCCGTGGTGAACACCCTGTCGGGATAGAGCTTTCTGAGCCTGTACACCATCCCCTCTTCGGTTCCGATTATGAATCTTTCCACGCTCGATTCTCCAACATACCTGATCATACCTCCAGTCCCAAGAACAGCATGGGCAAGTTCCCAGGCTGCAGGTGGAGTTTCAGGATGCACAAGTAATTCAGCGTCCGGCCATTCCTCCATTCTGGCCTTCATATCCTGCAGATCCGCAATGGCATGGCTTCTGCAGGCTCCGTTCCAGATATGGATGGTCTTGTCAGATTGTCTTGATATGAAAGTCCCAAGGTTCCTGTCGGGAGCGAAAATAATTTCATCAGAGGGTGCACTTTCAACAACAGCAAGAGCATTCGCAGAAGTACAGCAAGCGTAGCTTTCCGCTTTAACATCGGCAGGGGAGTTAACGTACAGAACTGTCAGGGCATCGGGATACAACTCCTGCATGGACTTGAGGGCAGGAACCTCAATACAGTCCGCGAGGGGACACCCTGCATCGGGCTCAGGTAGAAGAACAGTCTTCTCAGGAGAGAGAATATGTGCTGTTTCAGCCATAAATTTAACACCGCAGAAAACGATAACACTGGATTCAGTTGATGCAGCGATCCTGCTCAACTCCAGGGAATCTCCAACATGATCTGCTATATCCTGTATCTCCGGCGGCTGATAGCTGTGGGCAAGGATTACCGCATCCTGTTCGTCCTTCAGGTTTCTAATCTCGCTGATTTGCTTATTCTGCATCACTCATCCAATCAGGCTGTTCGGTTGAGGAGATTATCCCTCCTCCTATTACTGAAGTGTCCAGATATACAGCACAGACCTGCCCCGGAGCAACAGCTTCTTCTGGTCTTGCAAATTCAATATGAAGGATTCCATCTCTATATTCAAGAATCACCGGTACGGGTTTTCTCCTGTATCTGGTCTGTACAAGGGCTTCAGAGGGAAAAGCTGGTGGTTCTCCGAACCAGTTCATATCCACTGCGGTGCATCCCGCTACAAGGAGATCCTTCCTTCCGCCTATTGTTATAGTTCCATCAGAAGAATTGACAGCAACCACATACATCCGTGCTCCATAGGCTCCGAGTCCCTTCCTCTGACCCACGGTGTAATTACCTGTGCCTTTATGTCTGCCGATTTCCCTGCCGGAGATATCCATCACACTTCCAGGCTTATCCTCTCCCCTTGAGAGGTTGAAGCAGAGGTCCATGCTTTCCTTTCTCTGAAAAGGGATTTTCAGACGCATGGCCTCACTGCGGACATCTTCTTTCAGCATGTCTCCAAGAGGGAAAATGCAATCTCTCAGTACACTGCTGTCTACAAGGGAAAGGAAGTAACTCTGATCTTTACTAGCGTCAGAGCCGCGTTTAATAAGATCCCCATCCTTCCGGACGTAATGACCTGTGACAAGTACTTCAGAGGGTTTCAGTATTTCATGCAGGGAGAGGAGTTTAACTCTTGCGTTGCACCTGGCGCAGGGATTTGGTGTCAGGCCTTTCAGCAGCATCTCTTCAGACCAGAGAATGACTTCCTGCCTGAATCTCTCTGCGGCGTCAATGATAACAAGCTCCACTCCGGCTGCACAAGCGGTATTCTCAGCTTCCGGCGGAATACCGCGACCTGCGGTATTGACGTATCCTGCTCTTACATGACTGAAACGTTCGACGCACAGGCTGAGTGCATAGGAGGAATCCACGCCTCCTGACAGTGCAACAAGGGCGCCGGTCACATTCATCTCAGGCGCCGAATTTAGCCAGTTTCCCGGCAGATGCCAGAAGTAGGGTAAGAATATCGGTTGACCTGAACGAGCCAAGTGCTCCGGTACAGGCCTGCTTCTCGGAAAACGCAGAGCTGTAGCCCGACCTCTGGGGTCCTCCGTGAATAAGTACAGGTACCGGGTGCCAGCTGTGGAGTTTCATCGGGCAGGGAGTGCTGTGGTCTCCGGTTATACAAACCACATCAAAATCGAGATCCAGAAATGCGGGTAGGGCCCTGTCGAATTCCTCTATGGCGCTGATTTTGGCCTGAACGTTCCCATCCTCACCAGCGCTGTCAGCGGGTTTATGATGAAGGAAAACAAAGTCATGACCGCTGTCAAGGGCTCTCTTCACGGCCTTTTCCTGCCCGGTGATATCTTCAGGTGAGCATTTCATGATATCCATACCGACCAGTCCTGCAACCCCCCTGTACATGGGATACAGAGCTACCGCGGCGGAGCACAGACCGAACCGTTCCTCTATCGAGGGAAACTCCTTATGAAGGGCAAAACCCCTCAGAAGTAAGAAATTGGCCGGATTGAGATCTGCAAGGATCTCTCCCGCCTTCTCCTGAAACTCCCTGATGACCGTGCGGGATTTGCCCGAACCGGTAACAGGGACAGGTCTGTGCCCTACAAGACCGGGATCGGTATCCATGATGTCATCGGTGAGACCATTGCCGCGAAACACAACACATGCCCTGTGCTGCTTGACAGGGATCACGAATGTTTCGACACCATCGATCTTTACATCTGTAAGCAATCCTACGAGTTCTACGCACTTCTCGGTCGATATCCTGCCGGCTCTTCTGTCAGTTACAATTCCCGAATCGTCAAGTGTGCAGAAGTTTATCCTGGCCGCAAGATCGCCGTGCTGCAATTTGAAACCAACTCCCAATGCCGCCAGCACTCCTCTGCCAACCTGATATCGGACGGGATCGTACCCGAATAATCCGAGGTGTGCAGGTCCGCTTCCGGGAGTAATGCCTCTGGCTATGGGGATATGAAGGCCGAGAGCTCCCCCGGCCGCCAGTCTGTCCATCTCGGGTGTTTTCGCCGCTTCGAGCGGCGTCCTTCCGCCGAGTTCCTCGATCGAAATATCTCCCAGTCCGTCAATAACGGCCATGAGTATTCTCGAATCGTTCTTCTGAACGAGTTTTTCCACCAGGTCTCTGCACATATCCAACCTCAAATCATCCCTGTCATTCGAATATCAATCCTCAAATGTTATCCCATCACCGCTCAGGATCTCCCCGGCGATGAATGGCTCTTCCCCTTTTGCCCGCAGAAGCTCCATTGCTATATCTGAATCACTTTCATCCACGATAAGAAGCATACCGGCTCCCATATTGAATGCTCTTCTCATCTCGGAGATATCGACCTGCCCCGATTCACGAATAAGCTCGAATATCGCGGGTACTTCCCATAGCGGCCTGATCAGGGCTCCGCAGCCTGAAGGCAGTATCCGAGGAAGGTTCCCCGGAATGCCGCCTCCGGTGATATGGGCCATACCTTGCACCAGCTTCTCTACCAACAGTGGCTGAAGAGCTTTTAGATAACTCCTGTGAACGGCAAGCAGGGCCTCTCCAACTGTTCTGTCCCCCAGAAGAGGATGTGAGTCGGATTGGGATAAACCAGCGTTTTCAAAGATAGCCTTCCGGGCAAGTGAATACCCGTTCGTATGCAGCCCGTTCGATGGAAGGCCGAGAACGATCATACCCGGTCGGATACCAGAGCCGTCAATGATCATATCCTTCCCCACCAGCCCTACTATGGTTCCCGCCACATCGTAATCACCATCGCCGTAAAAGCCAGGCATCTCAGCTGTCTCTCCTCCGAGGAGAACACAATCGTTCTCGCTGCAGGCGGCAGCAAGTCCCGATACTATGTCCGCAGCGATTCGTGCATCAAGCCTGCCGCAGGCTATGTAATCCATGAAGAAGAGCGGCGATGCTCCCTGAACGAGAATATCGTTCACGCAGTGGTTAACAAGATCACTGCCGACCGTTCCGTAATTTCCCGTCATAGATGCGATTTTGAGCTTAGTGCCAACGCCGTCCGTGCTGGCCACAAGAACAGGTTCCGGAATATGGCCGAAATCCGCCCTGAAAAGACCCCCGAAGTGACCAAGGTCAGAAAGAACATCCTTTGTAAAGGTCTTTCTCACCTTAGCCTTCATGAGGGCTATAGCCTTGTCTCCCTCCTGGATATCCACTCCGCTGCTCCTGTAATCAACAGGTTTCATATTCTGAATTTCCCCAGTTGATTCGTGGAGAGATAGTATTCCATTCTTGAATCTATATCATCACGGGTCAATTCCCTTAATTCCTCAACTCCAAAACCGCTGCAGGCGTAGCTGGCATTTACAGATCCATAGGCCAGCCCCTTCTTCATACTATCAAAGTTCAGATCGCTGTCGCTGCCGGCCAGGTATCCAAGCATCCCCGATGCGAAAGAATCTCCCGCACCGGTCGGATCTACTACCTTTTTCAACGGATAGGCGGGAAGCATAAAGAGGTCGCTTCCTCCGAAGATCATCGCGCCTGCCGCGCCCATTTTTATAACAGCGTAGCGTGGTCCTTTGCTGATTATGAACCGGGCTGCATCGAAGAGATTAGTCTTGCGGGATATCTGCATTGATTCAGAAGCGTTGACAAAAACAATATCAACCTTGCTGAAGACTTCAAGAACCTTGTCCCTCTGCTGATCTATCCAGAGATTCATGGTGTCAACAGCTATCCAGCGGGGGTTGCGAACCTGCTGCAATACCTGAAGCTGTAGCACGGGATCTATGTTGGCAAGGAAGATGCACGGAGTATTTACATAATCCTCCGGAAGCTTCGGTTCAAAACTTGCGAATACACCCAACTCAGTCCTTATCGTTCGCGCATCTCCAAAATCGGGGCCGTACGCACCTTCCCAGCGGAATGTGGGACCCTGGCCGGTGGTCAGTCCTCTTACATCTACTCTGCGTTCCGCAAGAAATCTTTTCTCGGATACGGGAAAATCCGGTCCGACAACTCCCACTATCCTTACCACATCGAAGCATCCAGCTCCAAGTGAGAAGTAGATAGCGGAGCCGCCAAGGGTTTCCTCTACCTTTCCCGCAGGAGTCGTAATTGTATCGAGAGCAACTGAACCAACTACCAGAAGTGCCATATTAAACCTGTCCTGTTCATATATTGATAACGAATCTACATTCTGTCCGGTGCATCCACTCCAAGTATTCCAAGAAGATCACTGATACAGCGTCTGCATGCCCTGCAGAGCATCAGGCGGGCTTCTGAGACGTCACTGTTGTCTGTATCGACCACTCGTACGTGCTGATAGAATCTGTGGAACCCGGTAGCCAGATCAGCAAGGATCTCCGTAAGTCTGTGTGGTTCCATTTCGTCCGCAGCTGCAGCGACCCGAACAGATACGGATTCAAGAAGTCGCATCAGCTCCCGTTCATACTCTCCATCAAGAAGGCAGGATACATCACCGGAAAACTCTACAGGAGAGCATATTCCAGCTTCGTCTGCTGTGCGGAGTATACCTGCTATTCTTGCATGGGCGTACTGAACGTAATAAACCGGATTCTCGCTGGACTGCTTCCTTGCGAGATCAAGGTCGAAATCCATGTGGGCATCCGCCCTTCTGGTCAGGAATAGATACTTCGTAACATCAGATGAACCGGCATCGTTTATAAGCTCCCTTAGTGTTACAAATTCACCGGATCTGGTCGACATCTTAATTTTCCTGCCATCCTTCACGAGGGTAACGAACTGGTGAATGATAACTCTCAGTTTTGCAGACACGCTCTTCTCGCCAAGAAGGCATTCCAGGGCAGCAGCAACATCGCGGCTCGTATCCAGGTGATCCGCCCCGAAGATATCCACCACCAGATCGTAGTTCCTGGAAAATTTATCAAGGTGGTAGGCAATATCGGGCATCCGGTACGTGTATGTACCGTTATCCCGGATAATTACCCTGTCCTTCGGTCGCCCGAGAGCTGTGAACCTGAGCCAGAGTTTTCCAGAGTCGCTTTCGTAAACCAGGCTCTTCCCCTCAATTGTGATTCTGGATAGCTTTTCTATTGCATCCGTCACAGCTTCAGGTATCAGCTCACTCTCTGCAAAAAACCTGTCGAATTCTATGCCAAGGAGAGAAAGATCAGATAGTATCATTTTCATGGCTTTCTCTTCGGCAAAGCGGATAAAGGTATCCCGGTCTCTCTTCCATGTCAGACCGGTTCCAAGCTCTGCACTGAGATCTGCAGCCCACTCAATTATGTAACTTCCGTGATAACCGCCTTCCGGAATCACCGCTTCATCACCTTGAGCTGATGAGTACCTCGCGGCAAGTGATTCACCGAGAAGGGTCATCTGCCTTCCCGTATCGTTGAAGTAATACTCGCGACTGACCTTCCATCCGGAAGCTTCAAGCAGGCTGCTGATGGTGGAGCCCAGAACAGCCTGTCTGCAGTGACCGACTGTCAATGGTCCTGTTGGATTCGAGCTTACGAATTCGACCAATACCTCTCTTCCGGCACCTGTATCCGGCAGGAGGGATTGTAATCCTGAGGAGGCCAGATCGAAGGCAGTGGATGCAAGATAGTTATCCGAAAGCCTGAAATTGATGAATCCCGGGCCGTCAATGCTGATGGATGAAATCCCCTTGATACGGCCGGTCAGGGTTTCGGTAATCCTTCCCGCAATTGCACGGGGATTATCCTTTACAATCCCCGCCAGCCTCATCGCAGCCTGACAGGATACATCTCCATATTCCAGGTTATTCGATCCTGATACAACTGCACGAAAATCGTCGGGTATTCTGTCCCCCCAGATACTGCGGACTGAAGATTCCAGAACACTCTCCAGTTCATTCCTCAGCATGGCTGGAGTCATCATCCGGCGGGTCCTCCATACCATCGTATTCAATACTTGGGACATCGCTCCAGAGCATTTCAAGGTTGTAGTATTCCCGGGATTCGGGTAGGAAGATATGAACAACCAGATCAATGTAATCTATGAGTATCCAGCTGCCCTCATCGTAACCTTCAATATGATGCTTCCTGAATCCGTTCCTGCTTGCAGTTTCCATCACATTATCAGCAACAGCTCTTGCCTGAATACGGTTTTCAGCGCTAGCTACGAGAAAGGCCTCCATAGTAAGAGGTACATCGCTCATATCCAGGGCAACAACCTTGTAACCGTGTCGCTGACGAATTGCTTCTACGAAAATATCAAGAATATCTCTTGACAAAAAACACCTCCATAATCCTCATTGGATTCATTCAATGGTTGAAATCATTTCCCCGATATCGCAGCCGATACAGACGGTTACATCCACGATTACGGGAGCGTTGTAGGCAGGAACTTCCCAGACAATGCATTCTTCCGGTCTTCCAAGGATATCTGCGATCACTCTTGCTGCTGAAATATCAGCCAGATGGGATATGATGATGGTCTCTTCGTATGGCTTCGTATCGGTATTCGAGGGATCAAGAGGAGCGAGGATGACCGTAGAATCGGAGGAGGAGCCCAATAGGTGACGCTGGGTTCTGGTAGCAAGGCCGTCAATCAATGTACCATTAAGAACCAGAACCCGGATCGAATCAGGGATACATGCTTCCTCTACGGATTCAATCTCCTCTGTAAAGTCTGTTTCAGGCATATTATCGGGATTCTCTACTTCCTCCCGAGCCGTTCCGGGTGGAGGAATGAACACAGTCAGTGCGATAACTGCCACTGCCAGCCCAGCTATCACCCACCTCCAGGGGAAACATCTACCAGCAGTCATTATCTAATCAACCTCCGGGATGAAAAGTGGTAAAAGTCGGCTGTAACTGTTCTCCAGTGAAGCCGAGATCACTCTTGTTTCACCTGTAGTGGTCATAAAATTCGTATCACCGGACCACCTTGGAAGCATATGAATATGTATATGCCCCTCAATTCCGGCTCCGGCACAACCTCCCAGATTCCATCCTCCGTTCATTCCCATGCAGTTCATGCCTTCTGCAAGCGCCTTTTCGCACTTCACCACAAGCCTGATCAGCGTATCAAGCTCCGAATTGTCCAGTCCTGCCAGATCCTCAGCATGTCTTAAAGGCACGATCATCAGATGACCGTTGATGTAAGGGTACCTGTTCAGTACAATGAAAAAGCCGCCAGAGCGGTGCAGAACGAAATTCTCCCTGTCTTTTTCAGGCTCCCTGCCTATCCTGCACAGCACACATCCGTCCTCAGATTTAGAATCGGTAACGTATGTGCTTCTCCAGGGTGCTGCAAGATGCTTCATCGTAAAGCCTTCCATCCCATCACGGAATAGGGTTCAATAATCGTGCCGGGAGGAAGGTCAATATCTATCAGAATACTACCGTCTCCTATGAAGGAGTTTTCACCAATCAGAGTATTACCTGAAAGTCTGACCGACCTACCAAGCGAAACGCCTGTACCGATCTCCACTGATTCCTCTATCCACACAGAATCGGGATCGGGGATGTTAACTCCCATGATCATATGAGCATCAAGAACCTGTCTTCGGAGGTTATCCGTTGCGCAGGCCAGCTGAACACGGTTGTTCACTCCGGATACTTCTCTGTAATCTTCTGCTTTTACTGCAATGCAGGGCATTCCCCTGCTCATGGCGATTGAAACGGCATCAGTAAGGTAATATTCTCCCTGGTCGTTATCGGTCCTGATCTCCCTCAGCAGTTCAGGAAGCACCCCCCCGTCAAATGACATGAGACCAGTGTTTATTTCACCGATTTTAAGCTGCCCGGGAGTGCAATCGCTGTCTTCAATTATAGCCCGGAGCAGATTACCTTCCCGTATGATCCTTCCATATCCCGATGGATCCGGTGGACAGGTTGAAAGAACGACTATCGCAGCTCCAGCTTTCCTGCGCGATTCCTCCAGTTCTGAAATCGTACAGCTTTTAAGAAGGGGAACGTCTCCCAGCAGGACCATGACACTTTCCGCGGCCATGTCCTTCAATCCGCATTTGACCGCATGTGCGGTTCCCAGCTGCTCCTCCTGCAGGACCCACGAAGCCCCCTCTTCCTCCAGGAGCGGGATAACACTATCCCTGCCGTGGCCAACAACTACAACGGGTGTATAATAACCGGCTTCAACTGCCTGTCTTACTACTCTGATCACCATAGGAACTCCGAGAACCTGATGAATCACCTTTGGAAGGGGTGATTTCATTCTCTTCCCCTGCCCGGCGGCGAGAATGATACAGGCTGTCATGCGTCGATCAGTGTTGGATTGAGATTCCTGTCGTCCGCAATCACTACTCTTGCCTTCGGAGGAGCGGAATCATCGGAAATCCATACGTACTGGAGGATGATCGCTCTGTCACCCGTGTGAACCAGCCTTGCGGCCGCACCGTTGACACAGATCACTCCGCTTCCCCGGTCGCCTTCCATAACGTAGGTTTCAAACCTGGTACCACTCTCAATATCAGCAACAAGAACCCGTTCACCGGGGAGTATTCCTGACATGTCAAGAAGATCTTTATCAATAGTTATCGAGCCTACATAATTTAAATCGGCTTCCGTTACAACCATTCTATGCAACTTAGCTCCTAGAAAGCACCTGTGCAAAATATTCCTCCTTCTGGAACTCTCAGCGGTTCAGGATCACGTTATCGATCAATCTTGTATGACCGAAATATACAGCAACTGCAAGAAGAGCGGGGGTGGTGAGCTTCTCGACTGGCATCATTGTAACGGGGTCAACAAGTTCAAGATACTGAATTGTGGCCAGAGGAGCTGTTCCAATGACTTCCCGGACTGCATCGTAAATCCGCTCTGCAACCCTTTCCCCTTCCGAAACCAATTCGGTAGCTCTTGATAATCCTCTGTATATAACCGATGCCTGTTTCCTCTCCGAGGAATTGAGGTACGAGTTCCTCGAACTCATCGCAAGACCGTCGCATTCTCTGATAATCTCCCCGGCAAGGATATCGATACTAAATCTGAGGTCATCCACCATTCTTCTGATGACGGCCAGCTGCTGGGCATCCTTTCTTCCAAAGACGGCTATATCAGGCTTTACAATGCTGAAAAGAATTGCACAAACTGTTGCTACCCCATTGAAATGTTCCAATCTGTACTTGCCGCACAGGGTTTCGGTGAGGCCGGAAACATTAACGGAGGTTGAGAATCCATCGGGAAAGACTTCATCAACAGATGGTGAGAATACACAATGAACACCCGCTTTTTCGAGCTTCGCCAAATCTTCATTAAAAGCTCCGGGGTAGGAGCCCAGATCCTCTCCGGAACCGAACTGGGTAGGATTTACGAATATTGAAACTACAACCCTGTCAGCCTCTCGAAGCGCCAGTGAGACTAGGCTTAGATGCCCCTTATGAAGAGCTCCCATTGTGGGTACGAATCCGATTCTCCTCCCCGCACTGCGCCACCGATCGACAAGCTTCCCGACCTGCTCTGCAGTCCGCACGACCGTAATGTCCTTTATCTCCGGCCGCCAAGTTTAGGAACGAAGCTTTCTATACCCCCTGAGTGGTTCTCAACCGCCTCAAGGAGTCG
>JAGLOY010000007.1 GCA_023138735.1 Candidatus Aegiribacteria sp.
TGGCCACTGCCGAGGCCATGGCTCGGGGTTTACCTGTGATATCAACTACCGCTGGTGCTATTCCGGATATGATCGAGGATGGAGTATCCGGGCTGCTCGCCGACCCTGGGAACTGGCGGGTAACCGGAGAATGTATTCGCAGACTGTTCAGCGATCCTGTACTCAGGAGGAATCTGGCTGAGGGGGCTTTGCGGGCCGCAGCTCTGTTTCCATCCTGGGATGATACTACGAATCTGGTACTGAAGGCGGTGGAGGGAAGATTGTGTTAGAAATACGATCCAGAAACTCAACCATCCTGCGTCCTCCCAGATCCATATCCATGTCACCATCGAGGTCTGAGGGGTTCTTAAGGACTTTGAACTTTCCGGCACGAATATCCCTGTGAATTTCCTCCAGTGAAGCACATATAGAACCAGCATCATGAGTGGCGGTATATCCAGCACCTAAACGTTCGATCAGCGCGGTAAGATCCCCTTCCGGGGTTACAGCGAGAATCGGTCTCCTTGCAAGCAGGTACTCCACAGTTTTAGAAGGATTTTTCAGTTCGTTACCGGATTGAGGTCGAAGGATGAGCAGCAGGACATCAGAATCGAGCTGCCACTTCCTCACCTCGGTGAATGGTACGGCACCGAGTACCTCTACGGAGTCCTTTAGACCCAGCTGTTCAGGTAGATCTGTGTAGGCACCGAAATCTCCGACTATTCTGAACTTCAATCCGCTATCCGGGTGCTTCTCCAGAAACATTCTCATTCCTCGAAGGAAATGTTCAGGTGTCTGATTGCCCATGAAGAATCCCGTATAGGTGATAACCAGATTGTCCCCGGGATTCCGTGGACCCTCCCTATTCCATTGCTTCTTTCTCTCTTCGAGAGTGACACCGTTCCAGAGGGTCTGTACCGGAGGACACCTGTCTCCATACTTCTGTTCGAAGTACCTGGAGGATCCGTCAGTAGTGGTTATAATGCCATCCGCTCTTTTAACGACTGCTTTCTCGATTATGGGAGTCAAACGGCGTCTGACCCACGAGACTGAGTGCCAGTTGATGTAACCGTCCATAGCCCACAGGTCTCCGAAGTAAGCAACCCAGGGTTTACCTGTAAGCCCCGAACAAACAAGACCAGCGAGATGCACTGAATGGGGGGGGCCCAGTGTGATCACCAGGTCTGCTCCGATTCTATCTATTTCGCGCATGGCAGCAGCAATTGCTCTCGGGACCCAGGTAACGTACCTGTCCGGCTGCAGGATTACCTCCAGGATCAGTTTCCGTAATCCTTTCCTTTCAGTTTTAACAGACCTTGTCTGCGTCGAAACTGATTTTTTCCTTTTGCGCAGTCTGCCGGATTTACCACTTCTGATTACGTTCATCTCCTTTGGAAGGAGTGCTATGAGAGAGGGGTCTGCAGGCAGAGATGCTGTGTGATCGGGGGTCACTACTGAGGGCAGCCAGCCGTTTCGGATGAAGATATCTGCGAGCCTCAGGTTCATCGGAGCCGAACCGGTGGAAACCGGGGGAAATGTGTAAGCTATGTATATGAGTTTCTTCATTGTGTATCTCCAACTGATGGGGATTGCAGCTCCTCCTCCAGAACTCGCATGTAGAGTTCATGGAGAACACTGGCCGAACGGTTCCAGATATAATTCGCACTGGCAGCTTCGTATCCCCGTTCCCCCTGTGCTTTTGCCTCAGCGGGGTCCGATACCATCTGCCGCATACCCTTCGCTATTGACGATGGATCCGATGCATCCACCAGGATACCGCAGTCGTGCCTGTGAAGCACGCTTGATATCTCGGGAAGGTCGCATGCTATAACAGGCAGACCAGACATCATATACTCGAAAAGCTTGTTAGGCAGTGATAGTGTATGGTTAAGACAGCTGTCCTGGAAAAGCAGTAATCCCGCGTCAGCTGATCCCGTAATTTCCGATAGTTCCTCCGAGGGTACGGGGGGATGGAAGGTAACCATGTCACCTGCATTCTTTTCTTCTGCATATTGCGTGATTACTCCACCGGATCTGTCGTGACCGACAAACGCTATATGGACCGGAATATCCCTCAGCAAAACAGATGCGTCGATCAGCTCTTCAAGACCTCGGTGCAATCCAAGAATCCCCTGATAGAGAAAGAGAAAGCACGGTTCCTTTCCTGCTCCAAGTTTATGGCGGACATCCTGCTGCCTTGGGGCGGCAGGGGCCAGGGGAGGGTAATTTACAACCAGGTCAGGAACAGCCATTGTCGGATACATCTCCCTCATAACATCGGCTCTGCCGGGTGTGACAGCTATCACAGCATCGGCTATCGGCGCGAGGAGCGATTCGGTTAACTTTTCCAGAATCATGAAGGGTCTTGAGGTTTCCAGAAGATGGCGCCTGCTCTCGAGCCAGAGCTCATGGGCATCGTAAACCAGCTTTCCATTGTTGATCCATGCTGCGGCGGCACAGACGGCGAGAGTGTCCAGATCGTGGGCATGGTAAACTCTGGCATTAGTTGCAAGCGCATGGCGGAGCAACCGGATCTGATGCAGCGTTGAATGAAAGAAGTCCCCCAGAAAACGTTTAACAGGATTTCTTCGTAAAGCCGTGATTAATCCTGTACCTGTACAATCTTTATCGCCCCCGTATGTATCCAGCATTCGTCGAAAGGACTTCTTCAGACTTCCGGCCTCCCGGACCCTCAGGACATGGATATCCCCCCAGTCTTCAGAGTCGGGGCAGTCATCCTCAGGTTGTGCGATGATCGTCACTGAGAGTCCAATATCCGAGAGAGTCTGAGCCTCCTTCTTGACCCTCGCATCGTTCCATAGCTGGTTCATGACTACCATGCAGACATCTGTATGGGATTTCAACAGAAACTCCCCGGTGTTAGGTGTGAGTTCAGAAAATGGACAACAAAAACATCCTAATATTATATCAGTGAGAAAGGGTAACAACCTCGGTCCGCCGACACCGGCAGTTGAAATTTCCTCAATATTTACCATTGCTACAATTAGTTATAAGACAAGCATTTGCAACACTCGACTTGCCAATGGTATTCTTGTTGCCTATCTTTTGTCAAAACTCTAACGCCGTCAGGGAGGTATCATGCAAGCTTTTTGGTTGATGATGATCTGCGTAATCTCGAACCCCGGATCTGAACTTGTTGCTGTAAGGGTGGAGGAAGGTCCCTCCATTGATGGATGTCTGGACGACCCTGTCTGGGAAGAGGCTCAAGCTCTGCGGTGTACCCTGATGCAGTACGGCCCCGACTACGGTAGCCTCATGACCGAGGAGACCGAAATATTCATCATATACGACGATCACCATATCTACTTCGGCTTCAAGATGAACGATCCTGATCCTTCCACAATGATGGACGCACTGACCCCCAGAGACAATTACGTAACAGGGGAGTGGATTGCAGTACTTCTGGACACCTGGGGCAACGGCAGGGAAGCGACCAGTTTCGAGGTTAGCCTGTCCAATTCCCAGATGGACTCAAAAATAAGCCCCCACGGCAACTGGGACTACAGCTGGGACGCAGTCTGGGAAAGCGGTACACACTCCGATTCGCAGGGATGGTCGGCCGAGTTCGCCATTCCATTCAGCTGCCTCCGGTTCGATCAGTCCAGCGAGACTCAGGACTGGACGATTAACTTCCAGCGCATCCTCGGCAAGACTCACGAGAACGGCTGGTATGTACTCTCCGAGGCTCAGCAGATGGCGCAGCTGGAAACGTTTGCCCCCATAATAGGGATTGAGGAGATAGAGGGTTCGCTGGGCGCTGAAATAAGACCCTTCGGCTCTTCCAGATTCTTTCATACCGCCGAACCCGATGAATGGGAGACTGACCTGAATGCCGGTCTGGACGTGAAGCTTGGCGTCACCAGCGGAGTAGCGGCGGATCTGACTGTTTACCCCGATTTCGGGCAGGTGGAAGCAGACGCAGCTGAGATGAACCTTTCTCACTTCGAGCTTTTCCTGGAAGAACGCAGGCCCTTCTTCCTTGAATCACAGAACACATTCGAGATGCCATTCAACATGTTCTACTCCCGGAGAATAGGAGCTGTTGCCCCTAATGGTGATGTTATCCCCATCATCGGCGGTGCCAAACTTTCCGGTTCTCTGGGGGGTGGAATCCACTTCGGTTTTCTTGATGCCGTAACATCAAGTGTCAGCGAGGACACTCTACTGATCACTCCAGCCTCAAACTACGGTATATTGAGAACGGTGATGGAATTCGGACCTTACAGCTACATCGGGTTCTCCGGTGTCAGCAAAGATATCTGGGAACAGGAAGGCTTCTCTGAAAGCTACAACCAGGCATTTGCCCTGGATGGTGCTATACTGATCCCCGGGAACCATGTAATTGAATTGGCGGGTGCAAGGTCTTTCAACACTGACATGGAATCTGATGAGGCATACAGAGCCAGTTTTTACAAGGTGAGGAGTACATTCTCCTATAGTGCGGGATGGGAAACAACTGGAGAAAATTTCGATGTTAACGGTACAGGTTTCACCACTGCTACGGGAGGATGGGAAAGCTGGGGAAACGTACATAAGACCTTTCTTCCGGAGGAGACTTTCAGCCGACTCGGTTTTAATGGTGGAATTTACTACTCCGAGCTGAATACAGGAGAAATCACCGGAAGGAACTTCAATATTGAAGCAAGCTCTACCCTGAAAAACGGGGCATATTTTGGAACTAATGTGAACTACTCAGGTGAAACCTTCGACCCGTACGAAGGTCCTGAAGGGCACACTTATGACGACAGGACAAGTTTTCATGCATGGGCGGGTACCAATCAGTTCGACGACTATTTCGTAAGCGGAAATATCGGTGGCGGTCAGTACGATTGTGAAGGTACCTTCGAGAATTACAACCTCACTTTCAGGGTGAAGCCCTCACAGGCTCTTGAACTGAGGTTATCCGGAAACTGGTTCTTGACCAGGGATACAGAAAACTATAACTGGTCAGCAGGAGACTGGGACAAACGCAGGACTGACTGGAAATCCTTAATACTCAGGGCAGGATATATTTTCAACCCGAACATGCACCTCAGGCTCTTCTCGCAGTACTCACGCTTTTCAATGGATTACGCTCTCACAGGTGAGTCCGAGAGCAGCGACATTACTGCTAATCTGTTGTTCAGCTGGCAGTACCTCCCGGGAAGCATGTTCTACTTCCTTGTGAAGAACCAGTTCGCAGAGAGGGAAGAGGGGGGCTTTGGAACGCCTGACATCGGCTGTTACGCCAAGCTTACCTGGTACCTGCCAATCTAATGGGAAGACCGAAAGGAAGTACAGTGAAAAACTATTGCCTTGTATTAAGTGCAATCACATTCCTTCTGATTGCATCCTGCGGATCCGGCGGTCAGGAAGCGACTGATCTTCATGAGCAGGTTGAATTGCCGCAGACGAGCATGACTCTGCTGGACTCCATTGGGGTGGAGCTGGGTGATTCCTGCTATGTCTTCGGCTCGATTGAAGGGTTGGGGTACACTCCGAGAGGTGATATAGCCATCCTTGACCGCATCAGCGCGGACATCAGGCTTTACAAACCGGATGGCTCCTATCTGGGCAGGGCCGGAGGCAGGGGAAGCGGGCCCGGTGAGATGCATAATCCGCTGTGCCTCTTCCTTTTTCCGGATGGCAGGATGGGCGCTCTTGATCCATGGCGAAACGGACTGCAGATATACTCTTCCGAGATGGAGTACGAAGGCATTGGCATGGAAATATCCAATAACGTTCATCTGTACCCGGAAGTGGTGAGTGACAGCAGCTTCATCTCCATGAAAACCGAGTTCATCTTCGAGGAGGGAGCTGCTCCCATCGCAGCTGTTTTCGTCGGCCTTTTCCAGATGTCCATAGAGCCCGAGGTTACCTACTGGAGGGTTGAGATGGAACTTGATTTCTCCATTCTCGCTGACCTGGCCCAGAGGTACTTACTTGCTGTATCCATTGCAGTGGACACCGCTCACGGTATCGTATACATAGCTCCGAACTCAGATCTCGATTACAGGATAGAGAGATACACCCTTGATGGGGAACAGCTTGATCCGCTTGAACTCGAGGTAGGAATTGTCGCCTTGACAGAGGATGAGATTCGAGTCGAAGAGGAATTTATCCGTATGAGGCTTACGAGTCTGGAGGGAGGTGAGGCCGAGTATAACGTTCAGCTTACCGACCCGATGACACACAGGCTTCCAGTAACTGATCTGGAAATCAGCCCGGATGGCAACCTCTGGGCAAGAAGGGGGGCTGCGGACGAGCCTTTCTTCGATATATGGTCTCCCGGTGGGGAACTTATTGGAAGTGTAGTACTGCACGGAGTTGGTCCGAGGAGTCGTACATGGGAATTTGAGGTTTGTGATTCGGGGGTTCTGGCTTACGATATGGACCCGGACCTCTACCAGAAAATCTATCTGATAGGCATTGCTGAGTAAGTCTATCAGGAATGGCCGGGATACTAACCTGACATTTTTCCTCTCAGCGTTTCATTCGAATCATCAAGATGCATATTTGATTTGACATGACCGGGTTATTCTGAGTATTGTTTATTCGATGAAGAAGGCTGCGGATATTGAGTTCCGGTCGCGCTGCCTGACAATAAATAATTTGTACCAACGGTTGAGAGGTTTCCATGAAAAAAGACAGTCTCTTTAACACGGATGA
>JAGLOY010000070.1 GCA_023138735.1 Candidatus Aegiribacteria sp.
GTTTAGATGTTAGGTCCGGCCCCTAGTAGTGGTCGTCGTGGATGGTGCCGTTTTCTCCGTAATCCGGATCTTCCATCCATGAGGTGATTATCCAGTTCTCCAGAAGTGGAAAATATGGAGGCATGACGGTTTTCAACCCCTGATCGTATTCAATCGCAAGATGGTAACCGCTGATACCGGTCCCGATACGTCCCATTCTCTTTTCCATAAGACCACCGTAAATCTCGAAATTCTGTTCTCCAGTCGGATACATGACGCTTTCCGATCGGAGTTCTCCCGAAGGGGCAGCCAGGAATGCGACTGCGATCAGATCCGATTCTGTCTGTATATTCCACGGTGCAGACCAGTCGGGACCGCCCGTAAAACTTGGATCGGAAGGTATGATAAAATCCCCAAGAGTTACGATGGCCAGTGGTCCGTTATCACCGGCGACAGTTCCCCGGATATTCCCGTAGATGTATACTGAACCTGTGGCTACGATCGTAAGGGGCATGCTTATCTGTTGTCCAGACTTTATGTATACGGGCATACCGCCGTTAAGGATGAATACAAGGTTTTTTCCGTCTTCCAGTTCAAGGAAAGTAATCATACCGTCATCTGAGGATTTCATAAGGATGGTATTTCCATCTATGATGATACGCTTGACACCGCTTACAACTGTCCCCATCTCCGAGGCTTCCCTCAGAAGCCCGCTGAAATAACTGCTTACCCTGGTAAAATCCACCTGCATGGAGGAATAATCCCAGGTTGGAGAACCGGCAAGATGCTGGCGGTAGGGTCTTACCCATACTGAACTTCCATCCGGGTGAGGAACATCCGAAAATCCTATACCCGAGAATCGGAATCCCCCATCAGTAGTTGTCGATACCTCTTCCACAAAAGGATCACCGGTCGAATCGGTGGATACACTGCTGAAATCGATGATACCGTTACAGTGAACAGGACCTTCCACTATTCTTCCGTCGGTGAAAAATCCGGCTGGTATCGCCGCATCAACCAGAAGCGCGTATCTTGAGGGTGCATCGGGCACGTAATGTGTGATGACATCCATTGTCATGCTGCCGACGCTGCCTCTGCCGCGGAGTTCCACCCCTCTTATAGCCCAGGGGTTGGATACATTGTTACGGGGATCAATAACTACAAGCGCCCTGCCCTCAACCCCTTGCATGGTTATCCATCCGCTGCTGTCATCCGGCATGTAGTAAGGATCAGTGCTTACGGGTAATTCCGTTTCAAGTGACAGAAGGTTTACAGCCATTCTTACGCCTGCTTCCGCCGTGAAACGTGCCCCTATTCTGTCCATTGCATATTTCTGAGTAGAAACGTTGTCCGAGAAAAGGATGTATACGGCAGCAACCAGCAGGCTCATTACAAGTGTAACAACGAACGCAAGGACGAGAGCCGCCCCCCGGCGACTCTCTCCTTTGCTGTGAAAACCAGAATCGGTCACTATCTGGTTCCGTCCAATCTAAATCGCATCAAATCCGATGTAATCGTCATCTGTAAGATCGTATACATCATGCATATCAGGTTTCTCTTCCCAGTATGCGGTATCCCATACACCGGTATTGGGGAAGAAGGGTGGGTGCCTGGTCATGAGCCTTGGATCGTAAGTGACAAAGGACAGATATCCCCACGTATCATCTGAACCGACCCAGGTAGTTACCCCCTCCCCATCGACTATATAGCCTCCGACTATCTCAAAATCTACCGCAGAGTTCGGCCAGTAATAATAGTGAGTACTGCTGATATCTTCCAGCTGGAATTGTCCATCCAGAACCATTATCACCGCATTGACTTGAATGCCGTCCAGGTAATCATTTGTACCGGTCTGGATATCCCATGTTTTATTCGTCGGATCACCGGGAATCTCCCAATCATCATTGCCAATCATGTCAGGGTCAACTGCAATGGTAAAATTACCCTCTTTCACCACCAGCCCCAGCATGTCATTGTTGTCGTCGTCCATAAGATCGATGTTACCGTACAGGATCGGACCGGCAACACTAAGGTTGCCGTTAACGCCTATGGTCAAGCCATTGACAAGTCCGGATAACCCGTGGCTCCTGAAAGGAAACTCGGCTTCCGTTTTCAGGTATATCGTTTCGTTCGAGCCATTATCAATCCAGACAACCGGATATAGAAGCGTCGAAAGATCGTACACTGCAACAGGAGCTGTTTCATCCTCCTTGACCAGAAGCAGACTGTCGAGGAGCATAATACGGGTGCTGTCCGCAAGGCCGGTGAGCATCAATCCTCCGCTGTTTGCAGCATTGTAAGCTCCCTGCCAGCCAACTACAGAGGATCCGAAGGGAATCGAATCCGCGCTGAGAGTGAAGAAGGGCTCTCCAATCAGCATCTTCTCATACGGTTCGATGTAGAGGTTCTTGTGTTGCGGTGCGTATGCGAGCTCGGTGATGCCGGTACCCGGAATGCGGTAGAGGTAGTGATCCGATACAATTGATATGGAGTAGAACCATGGATCGTTGTTCCTGCCTGCCGTAGCGCTTGAAAGCTGGACAACCGAGTTTGTATGGAAGGGACCGTCGAACCTGTATCCATCTCCGAAAAATCCTGAGCCCGGATCGTTAAGGAAAGTCGCGAAGACAGCAAAATTCTTCGGCAGTATCAGGGAAGCAATTCCATACATCTCCACCTGATCTTCGGAAATGACTTTTGAAAGGCACCTGACCTCGTAGGCGTTGGCGGCGGCAACCTCATCGTTATTGTTATCCGGATCAACGAATACCAGTACCCAGCCTATGTCATCTCCCAAATCGTACCAGTCACCCGTTTCGGGAAGGAACTGAATAGGATCGTCTCCCTGTGGTACATCCACCCCTTCCATTATCATGTGAATGGCCATATTCGTTCCTGCCTCTGCAGTGAACCTTGCCTGAATCCTTTCCATTGTCCATTCCTGTGTGCTGACGTTGGACTGGAAAAGAGTGTACAATGCACCAACCAGTATCGATAATACTATTGCGGAGAGCATAACAAGGATCAGAGCAGAACCTTTATTTCCTTTAGTATTCATGATTCTCCTCCTAAATACTCGTGCCCAGCATCTTGAAATTATCAACATTCCAGCCTCCCTCCGTATTTGACGGACCGGTAATGAGAGTGAAGATAACCCAGTAATTCTCGTAGGCGCTGTCCGCAAGGGCATCCTCAAAAATAGCGCTTACTTTGAAGGTTTCTATGTCCCATAGAAGATTAAATTCACTTGGGTAAAATACCACTTCTTTCCAGAGACCCAGGTTCATCGGATCTGGAGGCAGTGTATCAACGGAGAAACCGATGTGTACCCATGCGTCATCCATTACGAAAAGTCTGAGACAGCTGTAGAACTCGATAGCTTTGTAATTGAAGGGTATGATGTTTGCCATTTCGTACCTTTCGGAAAGAAGGTACGATGTTTCGAGATCGTTGTACTTCCCATCATCGGCAGTGAGATCGTTGCCGGCGTAATGGGCACCGTTTAGAATGGTCGGCTGCGGATCGGGGTAAGGCCAGAACATACTGAGCTTCCCTATCTCCCAGGAATCGTTGATTCCTCCATGTGTCCACGGTCCTATGTACCCAACCTCCCCCCAGGTTGTCCAGGCGTAACCCTGTTCCTGTGGATAGATCGGGTCGATTCTGTAAAGGTCATTGTAAGCCCAGTCATCATTGTAGGTGGGAAATTCATGATGCCTCCAGCGCCAGGGAAGGTACTGTGTGCTGTCGGCATCAGCCCATGGATCTATTCTGATATCGGGTTCGGGTGATGGATCTCGGTCGACAAGAAGCACCTCGAAATCATCAACTATCCAGCCGTCCTGGTTGTTGGATGACTTGTCTTCCACGCCGAATACCCAGCGGATCCATACGTCTTTTCCCCTGTAATCCTCAAGGTCGGCTTCTTCGTAGGTCAGAGTTGGTCCGGTCGGATTGTATCCGGGGCTCTTGAACAAAAAGGCATCCCTTATTCCACCGGGGAAACCGCTGGTGGTCTGCTGATGGTAGTAGCCCACGAGGAGATCTTCATCGGGGATCTGTTGCCAGGTGGAATCGATTGCGGCGCTGTCAGTCGCTATAATTTCGAGATATCCGCCACATTCTCTGTTTCTCGTCCAGTAACAGTGTGTGAATCTCAGTATTGCCTCGTAGTTCGCATCCGTAGAAGGCGGTATCGTAATCATGGGTGTAATAACGTAACAGAAAGAATCCTCTCCGTAACCCGGATTCACGAAAGTGTAATCATCCTCGTCTTCAAATGTCTCTATTTCTACCACATCAGGAGTATCTCCGGAGCTCCATTTGATGACATTGTAGAATATCTGCCATCCGCCAACAACGTATTCAGAGGCATCGTGAGCGCTGAAGTGAACTCTTCTTTTATCGAAATCCTCGTCCCTCACGCAAACCCCCGATTGGTCGGTCAGGCTATTAGGATATGTTAATACAGTATCTTTTTCAGGTGTCAGGTAAATGAGACTGTCAAGAACGGACTGCATACCTGACCCGGGATTATCGTATACTTCGAATGTCAAGTAGCCGAGTGGAAGGTCCCTGTTGACCGGATGCCAGTTATTGGCCGGGGTCATCTCAAGCAGATTCAGTTCAAGGGCAATGTTACCCAAGGAGAATATATCAACTCCATCCATTGCGTTGAGTGTTACAATTGGTACCATGAGCGTATCTCCGGAGGTCGGGTGGTTGAAAAACAGGTTGGGATAGGGAAAGGTCTTGAGTGAATCTCTGTGGCGAAGGACTATCAGGTCTATCTCTTCACCTATGAAATCGTAGGTTACCATCTGATCGTCCGTAAGTTCTACAACAGTAAGTCCCCAATCTATCATCCTGTTGATCATGAGTTCTTCATCAAGATTGGGGATCGGGAACGTATCGACTCCGCAACAGTTGAAAACCACGGTTCCGCTAAGGGGATCGGGCGGCTGGAACGCAGGGTTGATATTGTGGTTAATACCAAGGTTTCGAGGTGAGATCGTTGTTGAGACCTCGGTATAGTACAGGTTGTTCCGGTATTCACCAACCAGAGTCAGGTTAATCTGAATATGCCGCACAAGATCCAGGTCCGCTGCGGAAAGAGGTTCCGTCAGAGGGTTGGAAAGCTCATCCAGATAGTTGAAGTCAAGAGCAGAGATATTGCTGCCTATCCTGTGTACGTAATCACCGTGATCCGTTATCACGAACCTTTGATCGACAATCTCTATGTTACGGTAATCGGTATCTTCCAGAACTTCAGAACCATCAAAATCCGCATAGAATTCGAACTCAATGCTGTCCGCCAGTACCACCGGGTGCCAGTCATCGTTGTCCCAGAATGATGTAGGCATGTAACCGGCGTACAGGATTACGTCAGTCACCTCTTCCAGAGCCAGTCTTCCTATGGTTATCAGTTCATTCTGCCTTCTTGAGAAGTCAAATTCCTCGCTGCCCCTGCTGAAGAAAAGGAATACCGCTCCGAAAACCACCAGAAGCACCGTAAGAACGATCGTGATCTCGACAAGGCTCATTCCTCTGGAAACCCTATTCATAAAATTTTTCATGCTATTCATCACCACCTTAAAATATCGAACTGAAACTGATTGAATCTGAACCCACCGCGCCCAGCCAGTAAACAACACATCGAACATTCCTGGCACTGGGATAGAGCGGATCCACTTCTGAGATCTCAAAACACCTGTGGAAATAGTCTATGTCTTCCGGTATGGTTCTTCCTAAGGGCATGGAGGTAATATCCAGGGTTCGGATCTCCTCGAGTCCCTGTCGGGCGAGTTCCATCCCTCTTGTCCTGTCATCCAATACGTCCGACTGCTTTATGATGTTCATGAAGAAGAAACCAATTCCAGTAAGGATAATAGCAAGAAGCAGGGATGCGATGAGTACTTCAATCAGGGTAAATCCCCGATCGTCTGACTCAATATCTAGTCTCCTCATACTTACCTCCGTTCAAAGATTCCGATTTTCCAGGTCATAATATTTTCTTACAAGTTCAATTCTATTGCTGCCGTCATTTCTCCCAACGTATATATGCATCTCCCTTATGCCGGGGGATACCTCACTTACAGTCCTTCGAATTCCATATTGAACACCTCCGGAGACTGCGGAACTGTCATATACTCCAACTTCAGGATAGAACGATCCGCTCAAGGTTGAAAAGATCTGGTTTGCCAGGAGAAGAGCGTTCTTCCGGTCTTCCACGTTCCTGATACTCTCCGCGAATAACAGAAGCACCAGAGTCAGCAGCAGGAAAACTGAAGATAGAATGATAAGCCCCCTGAAAAAGCTGCCTGACAATGAGCGTTTCATTTCAGCCAGCCCTCTCATATTGGACCCTTCTGTTATGGATATTACCGTAAATCTGAATATTCCAAATGTTCTCACTTAGAATAGTATCATCATTGTACGTTACCGACCTCAGTGTAAGGATAAGACCGTCCCCATCCAGCGGGTTCAACAGAATTGTCAGCAGATCGTTATCGGTATATATCAGATCAAGGTCTTCACCATCCAACTCACAGAGTACCGCATTCTGCGTATTACAGACGGTTATTAACTTTTCCGAGTTCTCATCGGCTATTATTATGCTTCCATCGATTGATCCGATAATGGAATTCCGGGAGGAGGCAAGCCTTCCTTCCCAGTTGAATGGATGGAATTCCGGTCCTGCTGAATCAGCGAATCCTTCCTCTGTAAGAGCTCTCCACCTTTCGTGTGAGGTACCCTCAATCCATTTTGCCGACAGTATCATGTCCCGCTCGGTTAATCCCCACGCCAAAAGCCTGCCGCCGGGCAATGTATCCAGAATGAATGAACCGCTGGCTTCCGAAACAAAGGAGAGGCTGCCAGAACCGATAAACAGCAGGTCGTCCGATCCATTTTCATCGAAATCATCTTGGAGAACGCTGTATATGGGATATTTCCCGTTTTCCGTATAGCTCCCGTCCATAGAACCGTACAGCTGATCCTGCCCGTAGAATACGGGAGTTGTCCCGGGGGGACTGGAAACAGTCAATAGAGGCAGCGAATCCTGAATAAAGAGCTGCGCCTGGTTCGTACCCTCTGAGATAAGGAGGGCAGGTTTGCCCCCAATGCATCCAGCTGAGAGAAGTGACGATTCGTTCCAGAATGGAAGGCTCACATTGTACGATTCAGAGCCGGTTTCGGGGGATACTATAGTTACATACTCCCTGCCCAGGGTTCTGGTCAAAAGAAAAAGAACGGGGCTGCCGCTGCAGGATGAACCTGCGATGGAATACTGCTCCGCATTCCATTCCGGGATGAGCAGAACTTCAACTGAATTTTCTACATCCGTTCCTGTAAGCAGATCTATCCTCAGGCCGTTATCATACTCGCTGAGTACGAAAATATTTTTTCCAACGGGCAATGCGGATAGAATTCTGGAGCCCTGTGACCGCCAGGTGAGTTCCAGAGGGGGCACAGCTGAAGTGCCCACCATGCGAAATGAAGTGTCAAGACCGCCGAGACTGTAGACCGGAATATCCGAAAAATCGCGGATATTGCTATTCATGAGATCCATATTCAGGCCTGCGACAGCACTCTCTTCGGTCAATTGAACCTGAACGGATTCCTCAAGCGCAGCCTGTCTGTCTACTACACCGCTTATGTAATTCACAAGCAGTACAAGGGAGATCATCACCACTGCGGATGAAAAAACGGCAAGAGTCACGGCGGGAATTGAAACTCCGCTGCCGATTTTCCTGTTCTTAGTTTCCTTTGAATATTTCATATAGAACAGTAAAGCAATATCGATGCCAGAAAAGGGAAGGAATATGCGTTAATTTATATACATAAATTTGACACTTTAAGACTAATCTTTTGAATTGTATGCAAGATCTTTCACTTCGTGTGCAGGGGCATTACACTATTCTCCCAGAAGGTCTGATTCCGTGGTTTCCGCAAGGCCTGCAAGTTCAATTGTCTTCCTGGCATGTTCCAGTCCTACGTAGAACCTCTCTGAGTACAATTCGTAATCATCACGAAGGCGTGGCGGTGTCATGTTCACTGTAATTACATTAGCGCCTGCATTGAAGCAGAGCAGCTGACCGTTCTTCCGCAACCGCTCGAATGTACTGGTGGCAGGAATAAGGGTGTTCTTCAGATAAAGCCTCATTGCTGCGATGAACCGCAGCCCAAGGTCCACATCTCCTACCGGATAGTTTTCAAGGGGGGTACCCCTGGCTGGAAGGAACACCGAGACGCTTGACATGTCAACATTCAGATCCTTCATAAGTATCAGATCATCGGCAAGAGAATCCACCGTCTGTCCGGGAAGCCCCAGGAGAGGTCCGGACCCGATATGATACCCATGTTCACGGAGAGTGCGAAGCCAGCGCAATCTATCATCCAGCAGAAAACCGGGCTTCATCTCTTCGAACAGCTCTTTGCTGGAGGTTTCGTGTTTGAGAATGAATTTTCTGGCTCCGGTTTCGTACCAGTAATCAAGGTCGCCTTCGCTGTGAATCCCGACACAAAGAAGGACCATCATTCCCATATCGGATATCCTTCGAATAACACCCCCAAGCCACTCAGCGTTGTACTCCTCACTTTCGGCAGCCTGAAGAAAAAAGGTCTTTATGCCATTATCAAGTGCAATCCCGGCTACGGATACTATTTCATCCGGGTCAAGCGTGAATCTTGGTACTTCAGTATTCTCCGCTCTCATTCCGCAGTAAATACAGCTGCATCTGCACGTGTTCGCAAATTCGATTACAGCCCTTATGAATGCTCTATCACCGAACAGCTTTTTTCTGACTTCCCGGGCAGCACTGTATAGAAGATAAGCTTCACTGTCCGATGACAGAAGAATCGCTTTCAGATCATCTCTTGAGAATCCATCATTCAAACGCTTTTCAATCCAGCCGGCATCGATATTCAACTGCAATCACACCCTTCTTAGTTTCTTCAAGCTTTTTCCTTAACATTTCAAGAACAGTTGCGGTTCCGGGCAGGATACCTGTCCATATTTCGAATGATCTGGCAGCCTGATGCACAAGCATTGCTTCCCCGGTGAGTATTTTCACCCCACGGTGCAGAAGATCATTTCTCCAGTGCCAGGAACTGTTGTAGTTCAGATCGGCAAAGACCATGTTTCTGAGAAGTGACTTGTCCAGAGGGAAGACATCATCATCACCCCAGCCAAGAGTTGTCGCGTTAACAACAGTTCCGGTGTCAGCTGTTTTCAGAGCATCATTTAACTCATTCAGTTCTCCGCCGGAAATGAAACCACTCCATTTACGAGGGTTCCTGCAGTACATTTCATACCGAAGCTGCCGGTCATGGAGAACGTAATCAACTGCCAGTGCAGCGCTTCCGCCGCCTATTACGAAAAATGGTTCGGGGAGGCTGCACTCATCTATAAAGCGGCTGAAACCGTAGATATCGGTGTTGTAACCCGTATTACATCCATCGACTGTTTTCATTGTATTTATTACCTGCAGATCCCGGGCCTGGCTCTCCAGTTCATCACAAAAGCAGGCAGCCGCGCCCTTGTGGGGATAGGTAACATTCAAACCTGTGACACCGCTTCGGAGCAGTTCTGAAACCGTTTCACTTAATTTCTCCGGCTGAACGGGGTAAGCAATATACTCACCGCACACGCCGGTTGATCTGAAGAATTCATCGTGTATCATGGGAGAGAGAGAATGAAGAAGAGGCCATCCTATAAGGCCGAGTCTGAAACTTTTCCCGGTGCTAACCATGTTTCAATCTCCGTACCCTCTGAAACAGCCTGTACAGCCAGTCACCAGGGCCCTGTGATCTGTAGAATACAGGGGCAAAGAAAGTACAATCTTCACTTACGATACCTTTTCGAATCATATATCCTGCAAGCGGAGAATGAGCGTACACTCTTATTGTACCGATATTTACAAATGTCGATTTCCAACCGAGCGTGAATCTGACCCTGAACATGAAGCATATCTTCCTGAGGAAAGCCCAGAACCCTTCACCGGGATTGCCATTAAAAAAGTTAATCCCCACCTGAAGCCCCGCCCTCCGTGCGGACTTAACGGCCGGCAGCAGGTCCGCCGTCTTTCCCCTCTTGGCCAGCCTCTTCAGACCCTTATCGGTAATTGCGTCGGGAGAGAAATCCACCTTTACAGCACCGGCAGCCTTCATTCTCATGAGCTGAGAAGGGGTTACATTCTGATCAAGCCAGGCACTCCAGGATATTCCGAAGGCTGATTCCTCAAGGGCCGAAAGCAGTTCTTCAAAGTAGTCCTCAGGAGCGTTGAAAACCGAATCAACAAAGGAAAACCGGGAAACACCCAGATCATCAAGTTCCTTAATATCCCTGATAACCTTCTCTACAGGCCTCAGCCTGAAGCTTGATCCGCTTAAAAAACTGTACGTACAGTAAGTGCAGCTGAATGCGCAGCCTCTCCTGCTCTGAACCCCTATCGAGTCAGGAAAGGTGTATCGGGAAATATCAATGAAACTGTAATCCGGAGTTGATATACAGCCCAGATCCGCCTGTTTCCAGGGAAGCATCCTGCCCCCGCTCCAGCCTTCTATTGCAGTACCGCTCTCGAGGTGATCGACAAGTTCAGGAAACACTACCTCTCCCTCACCGGGGATTCCATAATCTATCCTGGGAAACCGCTCCATAATAATCTCCGGGTAGATCGAGAATCCTGTACCTCCGGCTATTACAATTCCTTCCCATGATCCCAGAACATCCAATATCTCAGAAAAAGGTTTCAAATATGAGTAGGTAACAGGGTAGGAACTATCATCGATATTCCTGAAGGATAAAGCGATGATCTCGGGAGTGAATGATGCGATTGCGTCTCTGAGCAGCAACTGATAATCATTGCTGAGGCTCAGATCCAGCCCCTTAAGTTCGTGACGCGAAAGCTGTCCGGCAATGAAAGCCAGCCCGATGGGGTAAATCGGAGCCTCGGGACGGCCTGTGGGTGACTGGACCAGAAGTATTCTCAAAGCAGAACCCTCTTTTCTTTCTGACGATAGGAGTGTGTCCGACAAGTTTCGTTGTCGGACAAGCTCCTTCATAGTATTTTTCAAGTATAATGAAATCCATGAGAACCAGTTTCTTCTCAGCAGCTGTGATATCCATATTCCTCTGTCCGTTGATGGCGGAGGCGAATGTCTCTCCTCAGCATATTCCGCAACTGGACAGCCTTGCCTCCGACATATCATTGATGGGATACATTCCGCAGGGCGGAGAAATGCTCGTACTCGCAGCTTCGAATAACTGGTTCGGTCTTCTTTGCGGAGTGAAGCTTCTGCCGGGTGACAGTTATGAACTCGAATCAATCCTTTCGGATACTACGGGAAAATGGAGATATTTCGGTTCTGCCCTCTGGAGTCCGGGAGGTGATGTTCTCCTGGTTACTGCTCCAGAGTCCAAATGCCTCCCCCGTAATATGGAACCCGCTATCCAAGCCGGTTCTGAAGCGGTCTTTTACCTTGACGGGTACGAGCTGCTGCATGAACCCAGGACAGCCGTAAGTACTCCATATATGGAAGTTCTTGAGATCAACCCGGATTCGACTGGAAGGTTTGTATTCAGTACTGATTCCCGGGGCATCTACTGGGTTGAGGTAATGCAGCAGACAGAGTCGGGACCGTCTATCGAACTGCTCTTTCCTGTTATTGCAGGTGGAACAGCTGAAGATGTCCTCAGGGGAACCATCGATATCCCTGTTTCCACAGCTGACAGCCCCTCCGAGATACTGCATGAATTAAACATCATAAGGCGAAGCAGAGGGATACCGATCCTCGAATCAAATGAGATTCTTGACAGCCTGGCTTCGATACGAGCTGGAAACCTTGCTTTTTCAGCTTCATTCTCGCATTTCGGTCTGAATACAGGCAGCCTGGCAGAAATCCTTCCTGAAGGCATTTCAGCGTACGCAGAGAACATCGGAAGAGGAAGAGGGTACCAGGAGGCCTGGTCAATGATCCTCATCAGTCCATTCCATCTTCAGACCTGCATGTCCCAAACCTATACACATACAGGTATTTCCGGATCTGTGGATTCTTCCGAGTATGAATGGCAGCTGGTTCTGGTCCAGATATTCGCATCAGGAGCGTACGAGGAATGATAGATCAAATAGCAAGCATTCTGGGTAACATCGGTCTTGAAGCAGTAGCTGGGACAGTACAGGATTCCCTGATACCTCTTGCAATACTGGCGATTGGAAGCGCTCTGACCGGCGGGCTGCCTCTGCTGACATCACCCCTGTTCGAGTTCTCCCTGAATAAAGTTTTCATTCTGTCTCTTTTCTTTCTCCGTCCACAGAACCCAACAGTTTATTTTGCCCTTGGTTCAATTCTGGCTGGTGCCGCTCTTCGGAGAACAATTTCAGGCAGGGAGTTCTGGCGGTATTTAGTAACCGGAATAACAATGGTTGTCCTGCTTAAATACGTTCCCGCTCTCTATCAGAGGTTTCAACCGGGAGTACTGGACCAGGTGGCGGTTATTTCAGTTCTGCCGGTTCTGATTGTCATCGATATAATCATCAACACAGCATTCCTTAAAAAGGGCTCTGATTTCAGTATGCTTGCAGGAGTGGTACTCATTTCGTACATAGCCGCAATACCACTCTCAATCATGACTCTTATCATGGTAACCAATGAAGGCATACCTGGAGCAGTGCTTGCATTTGCAGGATTGACCGGATTCTCGTTCCTCGGAAGGTCCATAAACAGAAAACATGTGTGGAACACAAAGAGGATAAAAGAGATCAGCAGTCAGGACAGATTGGCTACACTTCTGATGGAATCTTCTTCATATGGAGAGTTTCTCGCAATACTTCAGGATAACCTCTTCAAATACCCCGGCAGCAGTATCCGGGCTCTCACAAAATCTTCCGGATCTTTCGACTGGGTTCTCTGGAGTCCAGATGAGCAATTCGGTCTGGATGAATCCAGTATCAATGGTACATTTCCTGCAAAAGGGGAGTTTACCAGGAATTTCATCGCAAACAATATTCACGGAACAGCCCTGGGGTTATCGGAAGCCAGAGATATGATTATTCTTCTTTCCGGTCCTGAACAGAATATCCTTCAGAGTATGCCTGGCAGTCTTCTTGAGAACCTTGTTCTTCTTCTTGGTCATACATGGGAAGCCGTAGGGCATTCTCTGCGAAGCTCCAGGTCATTTCTGGCTGCTGCGGTAACGCTTGCAAGGCTGGCTGACTCAAAAGATGACTACACACACGGACATTCGCTGAGAGTTGCAGGCCTTTCATGCTCTCTCGGAAGATCCCTGCACCTTTCACCGGAGAATATTCAGATCCTGCGGGTCGCCGCAATACTCCACGATATTGGAAAACTGGCGATACCAGCTGCAATCCTAACAAAAAGAGGCCTGCTGACCCGGAAAGAACGGGAGATCGTGGAGGCTCATCCAATTGAAGGGGCAAGAATTGTATCAGGTTTATCAGGTTACGAAGAGGTGACTGGAATAATCAGAAGTCATCATGAACGGCTTGATGGCAAGGGATATCCTGATGGTCTGTGCAATGGTGATATTCCATTTATGGCAAGAATCGTTGCGGTGGCAGATACTTATGACGCAATAACAAGTGATAGATCGTACCATTCGATATCCGGATCGGAATCCGCCCTTGAAGCCATACGAAAGGAAACGGGCAGTAAATTCGATTCCAGGATCGTTTCAGCCCTCGAAGCGATTCTCTCGAACGAGACAGTGAGCATGGCATGACAGCGAACGAACAAGGCAATGGACTGACTCTGTTCACAGGAGCCGCTTTGATCCTTTTTATACTGTGGGTGCCGGTTATTCACTTATCGCTTCCTGGAGTCAATGAATACTTCATGCTTTTCTGCATTTGGATCGGGCTTATATACACAATATCAATGCAAAGCCGCCGTACAGTAGGATATCAGGTGACACTGTTCCCTGTTTTCCAGGGATACATGGCTCTGACCGGGTACACAGCCCTGCAGGAAATCGGCTTCAGTCTTGCTGTCTTTATTGGAATGCTCATCCATACAATAAGAATAGGTGAATCATACAGAGACTGTTTTATCCGCTCATTGAAATTTATGCTTCTCTGTCTTCTTTCCCTGCGCATCACAACTTTCATCCTTCAGCACTTCCGTGCGGATATTTTTGAAAGTACTTTTCTGACTGCGGCAGCTCTTTCGGGGTCGGCGATACTTGCTGTGTTCCTGAATCAGTTCTTCCAATCCGTGATCGAATTCTCAGGAACGAAAGACTTGAAGCAAGCTTTCAGGAATAATGCTAAATCAGCTGTCTATCCGGGGCTTTTCATTCTCTTCCTTCTCCCGGCGGCGGTACAGACCAAAGTACCTTCCTCAAACGTATGGGAATGGAATCTGATAGCTGTGCTCACAACTGTACTGGTTATCCAGACAGGGCTCTCATTACTTCTGGACAGAGCAAGGTGCTCATACTCCAGGACCAGATTTCTTGAGAATGAGCTTGGCAAACACTCGGAGATCCTTACCGGTCTGGACTCTCCTATCGAAGCTCTGAGCATCCTGGCAAATTTCCTGTATCGTGCCGCTGAAACTTTCGCTGTCAGAGTAACATGGAAGAACATCTCCATGACATATCCCACCGGTTTTGAAACCTCCAGAAACGCCCCTATTTCACGACAGGGTGAGGAAGGTCTTCTTCTTGAAGTATGGCCTTCTCCAAGAACGAGGCTTGATAATGAACGTATTGAGATTTTCGTACTGCAGACCGAGACGGTACTGAAGAACCTTGAACTGAGGATAAGTGTCGTCAAGAGCGCCTGGAAGTGCCTTGAAGCGATGGTGTACTCACTGGATATGTCAGACAGCAGACAGGCCGGCTACAGTAGAATTGTTGCTAATATTGCAAGGGAAATAGGGCGTGAAATGGGGATGACAATCGACGCGCTCGATGATCTTGAAATGTCCGCCATGCTCCATCTAACGGCTGCAATTATGGAAAAGGCCGAGGAAGACTGGCACGAAGCCTTCTCTACATCGGATCCAGCAAGAACCCAGTTCCAGCTCCCTCCTGAAGTAGTCAAGGGAATAAGACATATTAAAGAGAATTACGATGGTTCCGGCAAACCGGAACAGCTCAGCGGAAAATCAATACCTGCAATTGCACGAATACTCTCAGTCGCCAGTAATTTCGCGGCAAATTTATCCAACCAGTCAGTTGACGACGCCATTCTTGAACTTAAGAGAAGAACCGGTCTGATATACGACCCGGATATCGTTGACATACTTGAAAACATATCACTGCAGCAGGATAAAATGGTGTCAGAGAATCGCCAGTCTGATCTGATCAGACCGGCGATTGACTATATCTGACTGTCAGCGCTGCCTACTGACTGTACCTCTCGACTCTGTCGATCTTCTCCTCGCAGAGAGAGATGGAATTATTGGCAGCTGAAACCATACTCTGGGCACTGCCTGCCCTGTATCCGGTAACAGACGAAAGATAGGATATTGCAGTGTTCAGGTCACTTATGGCTCCCTGCCAGACTGGAATATTATCAGCAACAAGTTCCGATATCCGAGCCTTGGTTGAACCGCTCTGGTAATAGAATGCACCCATCATATAGTTGGCAAGCGGATCGTTCGGGTAAGCAGTACTGAGGCGGGAGAATACACTCTGCATTGAACCCCGCTGCCCGCTGTCCCGGTAGATAGTGGCAAGAAGTATGTACGCTTCCCGATTTCCCGTACTGGAGATAAGAGATTCCAGCCGGGTTACAGCACTGGAGGTTCGACCGGCCCATGCTTCAACCTGGGCAGTGTAGAGGATCTTCTGCGAATTACCCGGATCCGACTCCAGATATACGACTACGTGATCGGCAGCGCTGCCGTAATCACCAACTTTGATGTAGGATTGAATAAGGCGCTGTCGCAGTCCGTTCATGCTGCTGTTAACAGCAAGTATTTCCTCCATGTAGGGTATTGCCTTTGAGTATTCCTCCGTCTGGTAATAGAGAAGACAGAGAGGGAACTTGATGGATAGATTGTCAGGGTTGCTCGCGAGAGCTGTCTCGAAACTTGCAACTGCCTGATCGATCTCTCCAAGTGCCTGGTAAGCCTCCGCGAGCCCTAAATAGGCATCCGCATTCTCAGGATCAATATCTACAGCATTCTCAAAATATATTCTTGCAGTTGCGGGGTCATCATTGGCAAGGTGGACTTTTCCTATACCGGTAAGAGCGGCAGGGTTCATTTCATCTTCAGCAAGAATACCCTCGTAAACCTCGAGTGCCTTATCAACAGAATCCACATCTGTCTGAAGATAAACTTCCGCAAGTTGAAATCTTGCATCCAGCAGCGTCGGATCAACGGATAGAGCCTGATTCAGAAACATGATCGCCATGGACCAGTTCTGCATCTGGATACTGAACTCAGCCTGATCCAGTGCCTGCTGGGTTCTGCTGCTGATAAGCACAGAAAGATCCGCGACCATGCTTGCGGCAAGTTCCTTCACCGGATCTGTGTTTTTGGGAACCAATGCTGGATCAGCGTTAATGGTATTACCGGATTGCGGTATACTGACATTCCAGTAAACCTGAAATTCTTCTCCCACAGGCGAAATATTACCGTAGAGTATCATTTCGGCTCCGAGAGCGATACCGGCATCCACCACGAAGTCTGGCGGTACACCATATTCAAAATCGGATGGATTGAAGCCCAGATCCTCGAACGCGTCTTCGAGATCTCCCTTTGAGATGAAGGTATATTCTGGACTATCCTCAAAGATATCTTTAAGCGAGTCAAATAGTTTATTGCTTACCCATCGGGCATCAGAACCGCTGTAACCGAAGGGTACTATACCGATTCTGGTAGTTTCTCCGTCCTCCTGCGCTACTGCGATGCCGCAGGCAAGCAGAGTAAGGCAGACTGTTGCAAACATTATTCTCATCATTCTATCCTCCATAAAGCAGATGATGCCGGAAATGCATTGTTCAAGAGCAGTACAGTAAAGTAGATGGCAAATATTGCACTATAGATAATTTCAGGCAAGCACCTGTCCCTATCCAATGTATGCGCTCTCCCTGTCAGACATTTCAGAGTACTTCTCCATCATTCGATACGTCTCCCACTGATGATACACCGCAGGAGGAACAGTGTTCCATAACAAAATCCATAACCTGATCTTCGGACACAACCCGGAAGGGAGGGATGGATCTGAGGAATACACTGCCGTAGTTCTTGGTGATGATCCTTCTATCCATGATCATTACAACTCCCATATCATCAAGTGACCTTATCAGCCTGCCTACTCCCTGTTTCAAGCGTACAGCGGCAAGTGGCAGAGAATAGTGCCCGAAGGAGCTTCCTCCATGTTTTTCGATCAGGTCCATTCTGGCTCTGATTAACGGATGGCCCGGAGAAGCGAAGGGCAGCCTGTCAATGATAACAGCCTGGAGCATGCTTCCAGGCAGGTCAACCCCCTCCCAGAATGAGGAAGTGCCCAGTATTATAGCCCTGCTGCATTTCCTGAAATCCCTGAGGATACCGCTTCTGGACATATCACCCTGCGTAAAGAGTCTAATCTCGGGGGGAAGTTCTTTCTCCGCGATTCGCCTGACCAGATTCAGATTTCTGTAACTGGTGAACAGCATGAGTGTCCTTCCATCCAGTACTTCTGCAAGCCTTCTGCCCCATTGCCATACGGCCATGGCAAGATCCTCATGAGAATCATGCGGAGGAAGACTGTCCGGTATCGAAAGAATCGCCTGTGAGGAGTAATCGAATGGGCTTCCAAAGCTTTTAGCGCGGGCATCCCATGCCCCGAGTCTGTTACGGAAGAAATCAAATTCGTCCGCGACGGTAAGTGTAGCTGATGTAAGGATGGTGGTATCGAACCTTGAATAGACGGTATCCATCAGGTCCGGCCCGATATCAAGAGGTACGGCTTTCAGAATCGGATGTTTTCTACCTTTTTCGACGAAGCTGCAGTATTCCTCCGTACTCAGATCAATGAATTTCCCGGCCGAAAACGCCACGGCGGAGGCAGTCTGGGATACCGACAATAGTTCCTCCATTTTCTCAGTATCAGCGGCAAGCTGCTTTGCAGTTACTGAAACTTCTTCAAGTCCTTCAAGGTGCTCAACAGGATCCCATACGGACGTCTCTTTTATCCCGTCTGTAAGGTCAGCTATCAGCGATGATAGAAGCCTGGCCTTCTCAAGCAGTGCGGCTTTTCTCTCCATATCTATCTCACTGAAGGCAATCCCGTCAAAAATTGGCAGAAGCATACCTTCACTGAGCGTAAACCCCATACAGGAGCTGGCCGCATCCTCGAGGCGATGTCCCTCATCTATTACAAGTACATCCGCTCCCGGAAGAACCTCATCAGCCATCAATCCTGATACCAGAAGGTGATGATTCAGAATCAGAATATCCGATTTTCTGGCCTGATTCCGCGCGCTGAAGAAATGACAGGCACCCCTGAAGTGGCAGGAAGAACCGGTGCAGTCCAGATGATCAGATCTGAAATGCCTCCATACAGCTGAGGGAACCTCTTCGGCGAATGATGAGATATCACCGTCTACAGTAGATTCAGCCCACTTCTCGAAATCGCTCTCTATTTTAAACGACGGACTGCCCGATTTCCATTTCCTAAGGCACAGGTAGTTATTTCTCCCCTTCAGTACACTGACCATTGCATCCGAATTCAGTGCCGAGAGCAGAGCAGGGGCATCCTTATTGGCCAGCTGGTCCTGGAGTGTAATCGTAGCGGTGGATACGAATATTTTTCTTCCGGAAAGGATGGCGGGAATGATATAGGCAAGACTTTTCCCTATTCCTGTACCGGCTTCAAAAAGATAAATGCCCCCTGAATCCATGGCGGAACCTACCGCCCGGGCGAATTTCACCTGCTGCGGTCTTATCGAGTACTCCGGAATGCTTGATGTAAGAACATCTCCAGTAAAAACACTCTCAATCATATCTGTAAGGTTCAATCCAAAGCCCTCCGATGCCGACGTATATCCTTGAGAATTAGCTGTATGCTCCCGTCCCCGCGGTATGTGTTCAGGGCCAGAGTAAATGCGAGATCGACCCTGTCGCTGAACATGGACTGTCTGTTAACCATACTGAAGCCTATTGCGCTGTAAGTTGATGAACCAATCCTGAAATTGCAGCTGAGGTGGTCCGCTTTTTTCCCGACTGCCCACCACCGGACAGGATATGCTCCCCTGGCCAGCCAGACCGGTTTTCTGTTACCCTCACCGAATGGTTCAAGCATTTCCAGATATCTGACAGTTTCGGCATTGTAATCCTGCTCTTCGAGTTTGCCGTCGATGTACACGACTGACCCCAGATGCGCATTCCACTCATCCCCTGCAAGAACGGAGTTCAGTTCATCTCTCAATACAGGGATACTATCTTCAGGAATCCTGAATCCGGCAGCCATCGGGTGACCTCCAAGGCTATCCATGATCCGGTGTTCAGCCTGCAGATCACTCAGGATTGAGAATATTGGAATCCCAGGAACGCTTCTCGCAGAGCCGAAACCATTTTTATTATCGATCGAGATCATTATGGATGGGACACCGTATCTGGAAACAAGTCTCGATGCAACTATACCTATTACTCCACGGTGCCATCCCTCATTCGCCATGACTATGCAACGCGGGTTATCAAGTGTATCCACAAACCGAAATGCGTCACTCTCAATCTCACGGTCCAATTTTCTGCGAATCCTGTTATGCTTCTCGACAGTTTTTATCAGATCTACAGCCTCCCGGGTACTGCCCGCAATAAGCAGTTTAACCGCATCGGCTGCATGTCCAACTCTGCCGCATGCATTGAGCCTGGGGCCTATATAGAATGCCAGATCGGTTGAACTAATTCCCCGGATATTCAGATTTGCTGAAGCAGCAAGGGCTGTAATACCAGGCAGGGGGTTTTCGCGAAGGTGTTTCAATCCCTCGAATACCAGTATCCTGTTGTCCCCGGTAAGCTCCACCACATCAGTTACAGTGCCTATAGCCACGAACTGCAGCAACTCAAGGAGGTATTCAGTGCCTGAACCAAGCAGATCGTATACCGCTCTTAGAACCATCCAGGCAACACCGACTCCGGCCAGTTTTGAATGGGGAGCATCCGGGTCCAGTACAGGATTAACAATCGCCTCAGCATCGGGCAGGGTATCGCCGGGCTGATGATGATCGGTGATGACAGTGTCTATGTTCAGATCCTTAAGAATCTTGACATACTCAACAGCGGTAATTCCGCAATCGACTGTGATGAGCAGGCTGGCGTTCACCGTACTGCAGGCTTCGATGCTCGATTCACCGAGCCCGTAACCGTCCGCGAACCTGTCCGGAATGAAGTAGTCAACGGAGGCTCCCAGCGATTGCAGAGCCAGATAGACGATCACCGTTGCAGTTATTCCGTCCGCGTCAAAATCACCATGGATCAGGATTTGCTCTGAGTTCTGCAAAGCGGAGACGATACGCTGCGCGGCCTGCAGAACTCCTCCAACATTCTTCCAGTGAGAAAGAGCATCCATATCCGGATTAAGGTAATTGTTCAATTTTTCGCCGCTGTAACCCCGCCTGGCAAGAAGGAGAGATATAGATTCGGGAAGGTCGAAGGGATTATCTGCTTCTTTTATGTCAAGCTCAGGTGCAGGTCTGGCAACCCATCGTTTCCTCAAGAATCCTCCAAAGTAGCAAGGGTCAGGCTGTAAGCCGGGTTCTGTTCCGCCTTTCGGCAGCAGTGGCCATCCGTCTGGGATGTCAGTTACCTGGCACCTCTTGCGGCCAACCCGGAGGTTAAGGGGAACGGGCAATTCCCCGGCCTCAATGAGACCGATCCTCCCTATTAGGCCTTGCACCGGACAAGGTTTGCCGTGCGAACACTGTTACCAGCATTCCGGTAGGCTCTTACCCCACCTTTTCACCCTTACCCCCGATGAATATTACAGTCAATTTCATGGAACATGTCTGCTGCAAACCATCAGGGGCGGTTTCGTTTCTGTGGCACGTTCTCTCCGTTGCCGGAACCGGGATTTCCCCGGTGTCCCGCCCTGTGGAGCCCGGACTTTCCTCCCCCTTGGGGGCGGCCACTCACCTGACCCTCTTATTGAAATATACTTATTACACTCCAGCCATGGAGCTGTCATCTTTCCAGACCACAAAACGTCCGCATATGGGACAGACAAATGTTGTTCCCTGGCTGATCTCAACTGCGGTCTGAGGCGGAATATTCGTAAGGCATCCTCCGCAGGCTCCTTTCTGAAGGCCAACGACCACAAGTCCTCTGCCTGCTCCGCGGAGCTGCTCATACTTATCAAGAAGCCGCTTGCCTATCCCTGACGAAATGTCCCTTCTTTCTGTCATCAGTTTATCCATGTTCTCCTTCAGAACCTCTAACTGACCATCAAGGATATCCTGCCTCTTTTCCGCTCTCTTTGTATTCCGCTCCCATATCTTTTTTGCATCTACCAGATCCTGTTCACCCTGTTCCTCTTCGTACATTTTTTCAAGAATCTCGATGTCAAGGTCACTGATCTTCTTTTTGACGAATTCAATCTGCTCCGTCATAGCGCTGTACTCCGCATTTGTTTTCATCTGCAGAAGTTTGTTCTTGAATTCAGCCAGCATCTTCTCGGATGCTTCTTTGTTCTCATAGCAATTCGCACTGAATTCCTTGATTTCCTCAAGTTTTCTCTTCTCTTTCTCGTAATCCGCCTTCTGTGACTCTAGCTCTCTTTCATGGATAAGCTTCTCCCGCGGTATTTCATCCATCTCCGCGGTTGCACGATCAATGCGGGAATCAATGTCCTGCATCAGCAACAGTTTCTTCAGATCATCTTTCATTTAATCAACTCCCGCATATTCCATAAAAAGAAAAGGGGCACCCGATAAGGTACCCCGATATAGGTTTAAATGTGATGTGTGCATCACACCGCATGATAAATACACAACTTTGCCAGTGGAGCGGATTGGTGGGCGGGACAGGATTTGAACCTGCGACCCCAAACGTGTGAAGCTTGTGCTCTAGCCAACTGAGCTACCCGCCCTTCCAGGTAACAGAAGTCTGGTGGGCCCACCTGGACTCGAAC
>JAGLOY010000071.1 GCA_023138735.1 Candidatus Aegiribacteria sp.
ATGAGAATGATCTTCCGCTCAGAGGGCGGGAATACTGTAATAGGTTACCAGACGGCTCTCTGGCCTCCAAACGCTTCGGAAACCTCAGTTATCTACAAGGAGAATCTGGAGCCGTTCACTCCCAGCGATTTCGGGCGGTCAATAATCACTCCATATCCTTTGGCCTGCGATTCGACGGGAGTTGTTTTTACAGCAGATGTATCCAGTGAAAAGTATGTACTGTATTCCTTCGAGCCTGACGGGACCCTCCTCTGGTCTACAGAATATCCTTTCGCACAAACTTCGAAAACTGAACTTGAAATACTCACTGAAGAGGATATGGTGCTAAGACGTATGCAGCAGACCGCTCATCAGGCTGACTACACAGCAGATCCCTACAATTACGCGGTTTCCTCGCTTGCCATTGGTCCGCAGGGAAGGCTCTGGGTGGAAAGACCAGGAGCGGAAAACGTATTTTTCGATGTCATCGATACGGAGACAGGTCAGCTTCTTTTCACCGCATCAGCTGAAATGGAACTTGATCTTACAAGGATGGAAGTAACCAGAGGAGGAATCCTGGGAGTTACTGTGGGAGAGACCCCATCCCTTGTAAGGCTGGATATGATAACAGGAACCTGATCTGCCATGAATACTGTATCATGCAAGGAGGGAAATGATGGCATTCCAGTTTGTCCTAATCTGGTTGATTTCAACTTATTCTTCGGATGCCGGAGAAACACAGGATTTTCACCTGACACCGTATGTAGTAGCCAGTATTGGCTACGGAGCCATAGCTTCTGACATTGATACTCATTCCCTGGATTACTTCGGTTTTCAGCTGAACAATGGTACGGGTGATGCAGGGGTTATAGGCGTAAGAGCAGGAGTGGAGTTCTTCGACAGGCTCAGCGTGTACGGGGAGATTCAGGACTGGTTCTGGGGAGTAGTTCTGACTGATATGGAGGGACCTGGTGGTGACTCAGCACTGATTGTCGATCCCACCCTGATGGGCCTGGGACTGGCGTACTCTTTCCCGCTTAACCCACCATTTTCCATTATGAGCAGGGTGGGTACAGGATACTACACCGGCAGCGCAACTCTCAGAGTGAAAGACAATATATGGGAGGATGCCTGGGAAGGTGATTATGCCGGCAACTGGGGATTCAACCTCAGCATGGGTTACGGGGGCACTATCACAAAGCCGGAGGCATTCGGAAGAGGTTATTTCATGTTTGAGTTTACATACCACTTCGTGGACATGGAGCTTGAGGATACATTCACCGGGGCTCAACCGGAACCGCTTAAGCAGAACATGGGCGAGCTAAAGGTCTGTATTGGATATAGCCTCTGATATTCAAGACCTTTTCAGAACTTATGCTGTTTATCCTTTAATCACTCCGAAGCAGGATGAGCTCTTCTGAGAGCTGATCCCAGTTTATGAAGAACAGTTTTCCTGCTGCTTGACTGGAAATTCACACTGTTCTTACCGGTGCGCTTGCCCCGGTAAAGGGCGGTATCGGCAAGTTGTATAGCGTCCTCCACAGGGATCACGCCTCCCTCAGAAACCCCGAAAGTCATGGTCAGATTGATAGAAGCATTGCTACAGATGAATGGAGTTTCTTCGATCAAGACCTTTGTTTTCCTCGCAACTTTTACAGCGCTGTGAAGTGATGTTTCGGGAAGTAGGAGAAGGAATTCCTCCCCTCCCCATCTTGCAGTGATGTCCTGATTTCTGAGTGCTTTTTCTAATCGCTTCGAAACCTCCACCAGTATTTCATCCCCGCAAGCATGGCCATAACGATCGTTCACCTGTTTGAAGTCATCGATATCCGTCATTATAAGCCCGAAGCTTCTGCCTGTTCTTGATGAACGGGTCTGCTCAGCTGCAAGGCTCTTCATCATAGCCCTTCTGTTGGCAAGTCCGGTTAGAGTATCGGCCTGTGACAGTTTTTCCACCCTGGAGTACGCGTCTGCCAGTTCTCTGTTGACCCTGATTCTAAAGCGAACATTACGGAAAACCAGAACAAGTGAGATCCCTGTAAATGCCAGTCCCACCACGGCTCCGATTATCATCCTTCGCTGCACTGTTCTTTCTCTTCTCAGGAGTTCGATTTCCCGTTCTTTTGCTTCAGTTTCGTAGCGGACTCTGAGAATATCGATTTCGCGCACACGCTTTTCAGAAAGAAGTTCCTCGCTGAGCTTCTGAAAGGCCAGACTGGTTTCCAGAGCTTTTTCATATTCCGCCATTCGCCTGTGGATAAGAGTTCTTTCCTTGAGAATAATTGTAAGGCTTTTACGGTCTTCCAACTGTCCTGCAAGCTGTTCTGCCAGCCGGGACTGATCGAGGGCTTCATCCAGATTTCCCTGCAGTCTTCCCAGTTCAACTAGTTTCACTCTTGAAGAGAGGATTCCTCTTCTTCTGTCCTGCTTTTCTGCAATATCCATCGATCGGCTGAAATGATCTTCAGCGGCATCCAGTTCACCACTGTCCATATACACCGAGCCAAGGCTGCTAAGAGCCAGCGACTCAAGATAATCATCACCACTCTCCTCAGCCTCTTCAAGAGCTTGTCTATAAACATCCAGTGCTTCATCAAATCGATTCTGAGAATGAAAGATATTTCCTGTATTGTACAGAATACCGGGGATACCTGCAGTGAAGCCTTCACGAATGTAAATCAAATGACAGCGCCTGTAATAATCCAGAGAGGCTTCAAGGTCACCTGAATCTCTTAGTACATTACCGATGGTTGCCATAAGATGCCCGCAATTGATCTTTGCCTCAGCCGATCCAGTCTTTTCAGCGGTTTTCTCAAAGATCATCAGTGAGTTCAGGTAGTGTTTTAATGAGAGGTTGAGGTTGTTTACATAGAACTGTACATCACCCAGTCTGCGAAGACAGCGCCCCTGCTGAATTGGATCACCAAGTACTTCGAAGATATCCAGTGAGGTTGCATAATATTCCAGTGCTGCACGGTACTCTCCGCCGATCCTTGCCGCATCGCCAAGTCCGAACAGTGCAGCTGCTTTTCCTCTGCGATACCCGAGGTTGCCCGAAAGTTCCAGGGCTTCAGAACTGATCTTTCTACCCCGATCCTTATCGTTTATCACAACAAGCGCTGCAAGTTTATTCAGAAGGTCTGCCCTGGATTTCCCGCCAGTATTCTCGAGCAGATTTTCCACCTCAGGGAGGGACAGCGGTTCTGTTTTCCGAGCGGTTTTCATTCAGTATTCACTCAAATCTCAATTCTAATCGGACACGATTCTGGTCAGCTCCATTAGAAATATCTTCCCCTCTTGCGCAGGCTCGAGACTATGGTCGTGTTTTTGCCGCTGCCGATGGGATCAGTGATAATATTCATTCCCTAGACTGCGGTTGTGGAGCGCCTTGCAGTGAAGCAGAATATTCTGTGGTATAGTCAATACAACCACCCTTTCTCTTCATGGTAGATATCACTCTTTAACTCAAAGCAGTCAATACATATTGAAAAGAATAATTCGGGTGGAATGGTCAGGCGGTCAAACACTGTGCCTTCGAATATATGTGGTTTATAATTGCTTCGATCACCACACCACAGGCAAAGAATCTAAGGAGCGGATGGCAGCATGCGAAGCAGTATCTGGAAACATTCGCTGGACGATATAGAAAGATAGCCATAGCTGTTGGGATCCTGCTTGTTTTCCTGGAGTTCTCGGCTCTGATCCTGATCAAGCTTATTGGAATAGAGAATTTTCAGCAGGTGAATCAGAGAGAGCTATTACATTATCCCGATATGATTTGTATTAAATAGATTGGTATTCAGAATATTCATAACAGCGGGGGGGTTCGTGCTTAAATACTGCATTCTTGTACTTTTCCTGTCTGGACTGGCAACCGCATTGTCTCCAATCTGGAAAACCGAGTATCAGCTGGTAAATAACGGAAGCATCATCGATGTGGGTTATTACGCTGCACCATATGTGGAGGAGTGCCCATTGACTGCGGCACCAACGCTGCCCCTGTCTTCAGCGGATCGGAATCCATAGCGTACAAGTATAGCGGTATGCGTCTCTGGATCGATGACTGGAACGAGGACGGTCTGCCGGATATGCTGACAAGTGACTACAACGGATACGTCTGGATCTGGATTCAGCAGTCAACGGGTGTAACCGAAGGCACCACACCCATTCCTTCCCGGAGGCTCTCTGCAAGCTCTAATCCATTTATGGAGCTGGTAACTGTTACCGGAGTAGGTTTCTCTGCTGGAGCACTTCAGATATTTGACGTTTCCGGAAGAAAAGTCCTGGAAAGGGAGGTTTGTACCTCCCTTTTCCATTCCGGATCGAACAAATCAACAACGAGATGTATCAACCTCAGATTACCGGCTCGCAAGCAATATCCTTCGGGAGAATATTCGGTGATTCTTTACCGATTGTTCCGCTGAATTCAGGACTTGAATTTAAACATCTCTGATAATTTCGCGGCTAGAGCGTCAAGATCTTTCCTGGTCTTCAGAGATTGTTTACGGATCCCCATAGATCTCAGTAGAAGGGGAAGGGGCCATCCTATCGCCTTTCTCATCATTCTTATCTCGAACTCAGAAGGGTCAATTGACTTTCTTCCCCTGTTCATGGGAGCATCATCCAGCAAATCTACAGTCTTAAGCAGGAATTTCAACACTCTTCTTACTCCTCTGAAATTTATCCAGCCGATATCATCCTCCGGCTGATGGGAATAGCGCCCTCTGCCTTTGCTGAGCATCAGATATGGCTGTCCCCCGGATCTGAATGCTCTGTGATCTGACATATCACCTATGTACCTGTTCAGAGTAGGGAGTATCCTGAGCCGCCTGGTGGCCGATGACGCCTTCTCTACAATGGCTGGAAGGTGAATGTGGCTCTCCGAACCTAATACGAAGAGCAGTTCACGCATCTCTGGCATAAGCTTGTCCATCAGAGGGATACCAATCTCGAAATCGTGACCGATCATATCGAGAACAATAACGCATGCAAAATCCAGTCCAATGCAGTGATCTTTGTAGAAACGTGTGGACCCCATGCTATCAGTTTGAAAGAAAGGAGCCTCCTCTGCATCAAAGAACGCCAGTATCACGCTGCGCCTGTGAGTTTTCTTCTTCAGGATTTCAGCAACGCGAAGAAGAAGAGCAACTGAAACCGCATTGTCGTCCGAAGACGGCGCGTCGATAGCGCTGTCGTAATGAGCTCCTATCAGGACAGGCATGGCTGTTCTGTTGGTTCCGGGTATCAAGCCAACCAGATTAGTGAATTTCATCCTCTGCCCATTGAATGGATGCGTGGCAGTGTAGGGGAGGAAGAAATCGTAGTCAAGGAAATACTCCAGCCCTATCTCTCCCATACGGCGCCACAGGTATTGTAGGACAATGTCATGGCCTGGCTGCCCAACTCGCCTCCCCTGGGGTAATGAGAGATTCATTGTATCCTGTTCCAGCATTTTGTCCAGGTAATGTGGTGATACTCTGGATGTTATATTCAAAATCGATGTGATCCTTTCTATTTCACTGCTCTTTGTGATTAAACTCTTTCCATACAAGTGTTCTCAATGGAGTTCAGCATATAGAGTACAGGTATATCTATTTGAACAACAACATAATATAGTATTTTCCATGATTACCAACTTCACGAAACAGGAAATCAATCTCGGATGAAGAGGATACTATCACGATTGATGCAGAGGATGTGCTCAGGTGTGAAGAATGTGAAAAACTGGATCTTCTGGTCCAGATAATCTTTAACACGTTGGAATCCTTCCGGGAGACTGATAAACAGATCGACCTCAAGGCACTCAGGAAGCGAAGTAGTAATATGCACTCTGTACTTCTCACCTATCATGATGGGGTCATGGATGTTCTTCTCCATCTCTGTCTGGGCAAGTGAGATGTTGGTGCTGTTTAAAAGTATATATCCGTCAGGTGTTTTAACGGGTATGAAAGAGCTTTCATCATTCAGGAGTTCGTCAATCCGCTGCGGTCCCATACGATTTGAAGAGTAAAGCCATAGATGGATTTCACCTGTGATTTCTGTGCCATCATTCAGAGTAAAGCGAACCATCTTCCTTTTCTTGTCAATTCTTTCATTTTTCATCGGTATACGATCCCTCCCTCCGGTATTGGGAATAGACTCTTGTCGACTGCGAATTTATGCGCCTCAAATACGGATACTGTCTTTGACTCCACAAGGTCCTTGAGAGCCTGATCTAACAGCTGCATTCCCAAATTCTTTCCAGTTTGAATAACCGATGGTATCTGATACGTTTTCCCTTCTCTGATCAGGTTGGATACAGCAGAATTAACAATCAGAATTTCCAGAGCAGCACAGCGTTTGCCATCAATTGTTCTAAGAAGCTGCTGTGCTATAACACCTACTATGGATTCAGCAAGCATGGTGCGGATCTGCTCCTGCTGATTTGTAGGGAAAACGTTGATGATACGATCGACAGTTTTTGCGGCACTGCTTGTGTGAAGGGTGCCGAATACAAGATGACCGGTTTCGGCGGCGGTGATTGCCAGTTGAATTGTTTCAAGGTCACGCATCTCACCAACCATGATTATGTCCGGATCCTCTCGGAGAGATGCTCTCAATGCCGATGAGAAGGATTTTGTGTGGCTTCCCACCTCTCTCTGATTAACCAGGCACTCCTGGCTGATATGAACAAATTCGATGGGGTCCTCGATAGTGATAATGTGTTCTTTCCGCGATCTGTTGATGTGGTCTATCATAGCCGCCAGGGTTGTTGATTTACCGCTTCCTGTTGGTCCGGTTACAAGAACCAGCCCTTTTGAATATTTAGTGAAATCCAGGACGATAGGGGGAAGCCCAAGTTGTTCAATAGTTAGTATTTTATTTGGAATCATACGGAGGACGGCACTGATACCGTGACGGCCATGGAAGATATTGACACGAAACCTTGAGTCCAGTGATGGAACCTCATACCCGAAGTCGATATCAAGAGTAGCCTCGAATTCTTCTTTCTGGAAATCGGTCATTATCTCGTACAACATCATTTTTGTCTGCGCGGTTGTGATCTTAGCATGTCCAACAGGAGATAATTCACCTGAGATTCTTATCAGTGGAGGATTTGTTGGTGAGATGTGAAGATCGGAGCCATTGTTTTTTTGAAGAACACCGAGCAGCTTGTCAATGTTTGCCATATTATTACACTCCTGACATATCTGCTATCTTCGTTCTATAGACCCGTGGAACAAGTTGTGTTATTCCCGTTTATTCCACATGGCAGACGCGATTATCTACCTGAATCGACAATACCAATAATAATGTACCTCTGTCAAAGCCCTTCTATCTTTACGGTCCGTCTCACATAATCTATTCAGGGATTTCCATTATCCATATCTTATGAAAGAACTCCGGGTTCATCGAATAAGCTACCATTCCATGCTCGTCGATTATGAAATCCCAGTATTGTGCATCTGCTCCTGTGCCTTCCACCTCGGCGGTGAATAGTAATTCACCATCCATATCGAAAACATCGAATACAGGTATTAGCTCAGTTCCCCGTCTTACCCAGATCCTGTTCTGTGAATCGTATCCTATATCGCTGGTCATGAATCTGTACTGATTCGGAGTGAAATCAAGCAGCACTCCCTGAACACCGAGACTTGTGAGCCAGGCTTCCATCCAGCGTTTCTCCTCAGCGATCTCCTCTTCGGTTTTTTCCACTTGATCCATTTCACGCTGGAATTCCAGAATCAGATTTCCATCCCGGTCGAACATCTGGACAATGTAATCCTCAGTCGACATAGGGGTTACGTACACGTTTCCTTCACGATCGGCTGTATACTCAGCACTGAAGAGAGTCCTGTTGAGTAGTTCAGTGAAGTTTTCGGGATCGAATGGGAAAGAATCCTCGTAATAGAAAGCCGTTGGCTCGGTGTCCTCCTCGTACCTTCCTATGGTGAAAATGGTTTTGGGCTCTTCTTCGAAATCAATGGTAACTTTAAGTGCCACGAAGGCATTTGAATCAGCACCTGACATTCTCATGGGAGGATTGTTGTTGAATTCCGCTGAAACTCCTTCCCATTGTCCTTCAGCACTGAAATTGTTAATTCCGCCCTGCATGGGATCGCAGACTGCAACTCTTCCGTCACCCAGCACTGCCAGCGCAAATGGCATCAACAGCTCTCCCGGACCGCTACCCTGTTTCCCTATTCTTCTGATGAATTCTCCGGTGGGGGAGTAAACAAGCACCGTGAATGCTCCTCTGTCAAGAACGTAAATGTTCCCATCCGGTCCGAATTCCACAGCCATGATATTTGCGAATGCGTAATTACTGTCACCAAGTTCAATGCCGATCGAATCAACAATAGCGATGGAAACCCTCTCCTCGGTTTCCTGAGGTGTTACATGCGCGATATCGGAACCGTTGCCTCCGCATGCGAGAAGAACTGCTGAGATTATTATGAATGCAGCCAACATCATGTTTTTCATTACAATAGCATCCTTTCCCGTTTATCTGATAATTCTCAAAGAGAGTGGGTTATGGCAGATAGTCTCCCGTTTCACAGGCAAGCTCGATATGTACTGCATGCTCCATCTGGGCAATAACGTCTCTGATAACACTTTCTCTCTCTCGATCATGTTCGTTGAAGGTCATGTTTCGAAGAGCAAGATTCACATCCCTGAGCCTTCTGGTTATCACTCTGGCCAGAGTGAATATAAAAAGCATTGCAGTATCAGGATTGGAAGCGAGCAAGTTATCGAACTCTTTTCTGCCCATTCTAAGGACTGAGCCATCCGCAATAGCCTTGACGGATGCCGAGCGGGGGGTGCCGTCGATGAATGACATTTCACCGAAGACGGCTCCCTTATCAAGAATGGCATGAACAAAATCCTCACCAAGGGTATCATCGTAGACCTTGAAAGAGCCGCTTGTTACTATGTACAGGTCAACGGAAGGTTCTCCCTTCACTATAAGGTCTTTCCCTTCTTTTACAGCAACCGGCACACAGGCTCCTGTGATCCTGGCTATATCTGTACTTTCCAGCTGATCTAATCCGGATTCCATTACTTCACAGCCCTCCCCTCCGGTACACTACATTCTATCAGAAACTAACTTGAATATTCTCGAAGTACTACTGATCAGCAAGGATGGACATCAAGGTTTGTTTCTTCTTACATTCGTACGAATGTATATATACTCACCTGTCAAAGAGAGGAGCCATTATCATGCCATTGATCAGGCTGGAGACCGATATCATCATGAGCAGGGAGAAGGAGATCGACCTTACCGGAAAGCTCTGTGCAATCGTAGCGGAGGAGCTCGGTAAACCTTCAGAGTACGTCATGGCTACAATCAGCAACTGCTGTATTCTGATGTCCGGGGAACACGGAAGCGCTGCACTTGTTCAGATCATGAGCATCGGAGGTCTGAATGCATCAGTAAACGGAAGTATTGCACTTGCTGTCTCCTGTCTGCTTAAAGAAACACTTGGGCTTTCCGCAGGCAGGGTGTACATTACCTTTTCTGATATATCCGGTGAGAACTGGGCCTGGCAAGGGAGAACTTTCAGATAAACTGATATACTTGAAATCTACCCGGGCAATTCAGCTGTTCTGGACATCATTGCTTTGAGAGTATTCCTGATCTTCTTGCATGAAGAACAGATCGGTACCAGATACTCTCAGGTGATGTATATCCTCCCTGGAGTAGATGGATCTGGCTATAAGTATGTGCCGGGAGCTGCCAGATGCCCCGAAGATTCTTAGTATATCCTTAGTATGAGTTTACTGTATGTTAAAAAAGAGGGGGATGTATGATAGGGATATGTATCAAGGCGGGTTTCACCTGCCCCGATTGCGACAGCTATATACCCATGAATGCCCTGGTCGAGACTCTCAGGTGCCGTGCATGCGGTACGGATCACGACATCACTGTTGATCACTGGAAGACCGTTCTGGATGATGCTATTAAGGAAGCACCCCATAGCGAGGAGGGTGAGGGATCCAGCACAACGGTGTTCGGGAATTTCAATTACAGGATTGAATATGGAAGGCTGAAACCCAGATATTCAGGAACGAAGGATGACATCCCTATCGAGGATATTCTGGAACATATTGATGATGGATACGTACTCCATCCCGGGACAGGAAAGAAGACTTCCATCCGCATATTACCGGATATATACGATGGGGAGTTCAATGGGATTACCGCTCTTATTGGTGAAGATGCTTCCTTGATACCCCAAAGGGGAGAGGGCAGGGAACTTGAGGTAGAAAATTCCGGTAATCCTGTTGCACTCCAATGCCCCAACTGCGGAGGAAGTCTTATCGTGCAGGGGGACAAGAGGAATGAGACCTGCAGATTCTGCGACACCGAAGTTCACCTTCCCGATGATCTGTGGAAGATGCTTCACCCTATGCGAAAAGCGATCCGCTGGTACTTTCTCTTCGACTACACCAGCACACCTTTCACATGGGAGAGTGACGTCTTTGGCGGTACCGCCACTGAAGATGGTGGTATTGCCCTGGTTGTCGAGAATGATTACGGGGATATGCCGATACTAACGTGCCTCAGGTCGGACAGAACAGAGGTATGGATGCGGGATGACCTGGAACTGGAATGCGAGTCCGATGGCTCCATTCCAGGAGCGGTTGCTGATTATGATGGTAACATCCTGATAATGCACTCGAACAGGATGGATCTCTATTCCATATCCCTGGAGGATGGTTCGGTCACCAACATTATCAAGGGCAGGAATAGAGAATCAGATCTTGATATCATTGAACCTTTCAATATGGATGAAGTCAGGGGAATGACATCCTTTCCCGATGGAAGCATCATGCTGCTGAAATCCAGTGACACGGATGCTGGCTACTATCGGGAATTCCTGCGGTTCGATCAGGAAGGCAATCCTCTCCCGTTGTGGAAGCCCGTGGAAATAGCAGAGGAAAAGAAACCAGGTTTTTTTGCCCGGCTTTTCGGATTGTATTCCAGAGTTTCGCAGAAGCGTGATATCCCATATTTCGAAGACATTGGAGACCGTCCTGAGAAACTTAAAGATTCCACAATTGAGATGGCTTCCGGGGCGGATGGCTCCCTATATCTGCTTCACAGCGAAAGACTGGCCGCCTTCGATACCCATGGAAACATGAGGTATTCCGTTGAACTTCCATGCAGCACCACCTGGGGCAGACCCGTTGCAAATAGCGAGGGGGAAGCCTTCGTCCTGACCGAGAAGGAGGATGACAGGTACGAGGTTCAGAGAATCTCAGCAGCAGGGGTAGTATCTATTTATGCGGCAAGCGTTAAGGATGGCGGTAAGGTTGAGAGTTCTGAATTGATCGTACTGACTTCAGATGGGAGGATGCACGTCATCGGTTACGGCGGTGTCTGGATCACAATTGATGAATCCTCTCTTTCCGGCTTGCGGGGAAAAACTTCGTGAATCGCTTTTGCGCCCCCTGAAAACCACCATACAGGTACGAAGATCAAAGCAGGTATCAGGAGAGCGGGGAGGAACGGTAATCTGCGGGTCAGAGGAATAACGGCGAATGCAGGCACCGAAGCAAGAATGGAAATGAACGCTTCCCTCCAGATCGGAACGGAGTAGCCTTTCCACTTGAGAAACACCCAGTAGCTTACAAGTATCAGTAAGTTCCCCGCAACAAAGAAAACTCCAGCTGAAGGCAATCCGAGTACAGGCATAAGCAGAAGGTTGCCGACGACGACAAGTATCAGTGCGGCGGCGGTGACAGGGACGACTATCCTGATCCTGTTCACAGCCATAAGAGATGAGAGCACTATTATCATGAGATACATTATCGCAAGTCCTGCCAGACATAGATACAGGCTCAACTGCAGTTCTGAAGCGTCAATACCTCTGAGGTATTCGCTTCCCCATACAATCCTCAGAAATCTGTCTCCTGAAGATAAGATTGCAAGAAATGGAACCAGAGCAAGACCGGTGAATATCCTGGCCATATGTCCGGTCTGACGCTTATACTTACCATCCCTGAAAGCCCTGCAAAGAGAAGGAAACAGGGCACCGGGTAATAATGTTGGACTAACCAGGAGGAGCATTACCTCGATTATCCTGAGACATTCCTGCCATGCTGCCACTGCATTTTCACCAAGTATCTGTCTGATGAGGATATTATCCGCCCTCATGTGGACAACTGTAACCAGCCCCATGATTCCCAGGGGCAGTGCGGTAATGAACAGATCCTTCAGTTTCTCTTTATCGAGGGAGGGCATCAGAGAGAATCCTATCCTTCGCAGGAATACCACTGCAGCGATGGCCGCAGCACAAGCTCTTGCAACGTAAGCTGAAGCAATTGAAGTAAGGTCCATTTTAAACTGAATCAGAAGCAGTACTGCACCCAGACCTGTAATGCCCATCAGGATCCTGCATATAGATTCATAAACCATTTTTTCCCTTGCTCTGAAAACAGAATAGAACAATTCAGCAAAGGATTCGAAGAAAACGGAGACGCCGATAATTCCGAGAACAAGCATTCTATCAGGCGTCATGTTCAGAAGGATACCCGCGAGCATCAGCAGTGGTAGACCCAGAAATGACAGGATAATCCTGAGCGTAAGGGATGCGGACAAGAGTTGCTGAGTATCGGCAGGGCGTACGCTCGAACGCATGTTAAGAATCAGTGAAACACCTATATCGGACAAACCCAGGTAAATCTGCCCAAGCACAATTACAAAAAGAAGACCTCCGAAATCCCAATCAGACAGGTACCTCGATAGGAACATTATCGATACGAAGAGAGAACCTTTTCCTATGAACTGACCAACCAGCATGAATCCTGTGTTTGCAGCCTTTGATGACCTCTGTACATCTGAGATGCTGTTCATAGTATCTGACCCGGAAGGAATATTCAGTCTCCTGTCTTACCTGCAGTTTAACTCTAGCCTGATAGAAGGCTAAAATACGCAACTGAATGGCAAGTTACAATACTGAGAGTGTTTCCGTATGCTGTTCCAGGGAACTAGGAATTTCGTTCTTGAGGATTTTTCAGACGCTTGAACTGCCTTATCAGCAGCAGTAAACCCCAGAGAAGAGAAATGAACATTATCAGCTTGCCGCCGACTGCTGCCAGGTCGGCAATCAGGTGATCATGTTTGAGCAGATTCAGCTCTGACAGAACAAAATTCCAGTCATGGAACCCGTAAGGGGATGAGACGCCAGTGTTTCCTCCCAGAAGCTGAAGACTGAGAGATCTCGCATCATCAATATATGGGGCCATGTCCAGTATGCTTTCCCCCATCCACCATAGACCTATGGAAGCACCGAAGGTGTCACGGGTTTTTATCAGGAGCACAAGGATACAGATCAGTGGCATTATGACCTGCCCCAGGCTTCCGCCGAGGGATTGCATAACCCTGCCCAGCGGTCTTAATACTATGTGTCCCGTCTCGTGGAAAGGCAGATTGACAAGATGCATGAAGGATCTTCCCACGTAGTTGCTCTCGATGGAAGACTGGAAGAATTTAATGCTCCAGATGAACAGAAAGAGGAAAACGACGAGCCTTCCGATGAAGTACACAACCTCGATCTTATCCTTAGTATGGAACATGTAATCGAAAGCACGCTTTAGTCGAGATCGTTTCCCGGCTTCGAGGGATGCCTGCCTTTTCAGCAGAAGATTGTAATCCAGGGGTTTGTACCTGCTGAATATTAGTCCGCAGCGGAGGCATTCTCTGTTTTCATCATTCTGTTCATGTCCGCATTTTGGGCAGTTCATATCGCCAGCTTAAATTCGAGTGCTGCTCCTGAAGAAAGTGAACCCGGGTCTCAAACTATTTCGAGCAGTATTGAAGGGTCATCCAGTTGCTCAACATGCCCGATGACAGTTGTTTCGGTATCCCCATGCTCCCTGAGCGTTTCTACAAGAGCATACGCCTGGTCAGGTCTGATCGTAGCAAGCAGTCCTCCAGAGGTCTGGGCTTCCGCGAACAGGTTATAGTATTTCCTGTCTATGTTATCTCCGATTTTCAAATAAGGATCGACATAATCGGAACATTTGCATACACCCTTTGGATTGAATTCATCAAGCAGATCTGGCAGACCTGGAAGGAGAGGTACATCTTTCGAATGTATCACTATCCTGACACCAGCATTTCTGGCGACCGGGAGGGAATGGCCCAGAAGGCCGAAGCCTGTAACATCGGTCAGACAGCTGACATCGAATCTCTGCATTATTTCGGAAGCGTACTTGTTAAGTCGCTCCATCCAGTAGACAAACGTGCTGAACTGGCCATCGTTCAGTCCACCGTTTATCATGGCATCGCAGTAGACTCCTGTACCGATAGGTTTTGTCAGGATTATCAGATCACCTGGCTTTGCGTTGTCATTCGTTAGGACGGTCTTGGGGTTGGTTATACCAGTCACGCTCATCCCGAAACAGAAATCATCCTGTTCCATGGTGTGTCCACCAAGGAGAACCACACCGGATTCGTGAAGCTTCTCTGCGGCTCCGGTCAGCAGTTCCAGGATAGCTTCGGGCGGGATCTTTCCAGCCGGGTAGGCCAGGTGGTTCATTGCCGTGATGGCTTTTGCGCCCATGGCCCAGATATCCGAAAGACTGTTTGCGGCTGCTATCCTTCCGAAACTTCTTGGATCGTCAACTATGGGGAAGAAGAAATCGACGGTTTGTACAAGAGCTATGTCATCGGTTAGCCTGTATACCCCTGCATCGTCCATCGTTTGCATCCCGATAATAAGATTCGGGGAATCGGGCAGAGGCAGCTTTTCAAGTATCCCGGCCAGCCTGGTCGGGTTGAGTTTGCCTGCTCAACCTGCGCAGGGGCCGTACTCCGTCAGTCTTATCTCTTTTCCTGATGGAAGAGAACGCTGGGGAATACCACCTTGCTGCAGTTTTTCGTTGAGAAATTCGCAGTAAGTCTGCTGATGTCTGTCATGGTGAAATGCTATGCATTCCGAACAATTCCCTCTTCTTTTGCAGTCCGAGGGGCAGGGGCAAATTTCTCCGTTATAAAGTCCAGAATTTGACAAATCGGCTCATTTCATGGATAATGGTGTCGATTTCCTACAGGCGGAATATACAAAAGCAGGCAGTCGGGAACAGCTACTCATAATCTTCTTCTGATGGTCTGTATTTCCTGCTTTTCTTAAGAAGTCCACGTTTTTTCTTTTCTGCCAGTCTGTCCTTCTCAGATGTCGCTGAAGGCTTCGTCGGTTTTCTTTCCACCGGAATTTCACAAGCTTTTCTAATAAATCCGATCAGCCTGTTCAGAGCACTATCCCGGTTCCTCACCGGTGAGCGGTGCTGCCTTGCATGAATTACGAGGAGACCTTTCCTGTTCACACGTTTGCCGCAGATTGTCTCGAGGCGGTTCTTAATCTCTTCTGGAAGGGAAGGTGAGTTTCGTATATCGAATTTCAGTACAACTGCTGATGATGTTTTGTTGACCTTCTGTCCTCCTGGGCCTCCGGAGCGGACAAATTCGAAACTAAGTTCACTCTCTAATATGCAGATTTCATTCGTTATTTCTATCATGAGTCATTTTTCACTTTGTTGATGATGCTTGACCTTTATATTCCAACGTATCATTGTGTCCATATCAATAAGTAATGCAGTCTGGAAAGGAAAGGGATGATTATGGATTCAATGATTCCGATTATCGCAGTTCTGGCGATCGTCGCATGTATAATAATATGGATGTCGATAATGATAGGTAAGAAACGGACGGCCGCCTGGGAGGGAATCTCCCAGAGGCTTGGCGCCAGATTCACACCAAAGGGTTCAAACGTTTTTACGACCTTTCCATTTCAACTCTTCAACACCGGATCCAGCAAGAAGTTGAAAAATCACCTTCAGTGGGAATCCGAGGGTGTTACCGTTCACCTGGCCGATTATCAGTATACGGTACATAGCTATACCGGCAGGAACAGGACGTCAAAAACCTACAGGCAAACAATCTGTATTCTGGAAAAGGAGGGACTGGATCTTCCCAGGACCTACCTGAGAAGGCAGATGGCACTGCTTGACTGGGTTGGAAACAAATTTGGTGCTCAGGACATCAATTTCGAAGAGGATCCTGAATTCTCAAAAGCTTTCGTTCTCAAGGGCGATGAAGTTCGAACAGCGCAGATAGTGGGGCCTGAGCTCAGGCAGCACCTGCTTCAAAGTAAAAAAGCCTTCAAGACAATTGAAATGAACGGTAATGCCCTGATGATCAACTTCGGAAAGAGAAGAAAACCGGAAGAGTACGCCGACCTGGTGGCTCTTGCCATGCCGGTCTATTACATGGGCAGCAGCCAGGGCAGCGCCTGGTAATAATTGGGGACGGAGGCTTTTTATTTACGAAACGTGAATAATGTATACTTATGATTAAAGTTTTAGTCATATTATTTCACAATCACAAATAAAAAGCCTCCGTCCCTTTTTTAATCTATTCCAGCAAATAAAGTACCTGATACCCTTGTTCCGGGTCTTCCTCCCATGCCAGGATTCCTTCAGGTGAGACGCTTGTACTCCAGCTCCAGCCCTCCTGCGGGAAGACAACATGATGAAGGTGTTCTCCCGATGTATCGAAAATGTCAAAGAAGGGTGTATCCATAGTGCCGCGTCTTACCCAGAGGTTACCGTCCGGCCCTACGTCCACTCCGATAACCATGTCCTTGAACGGGTCAGGTTCGAATTCCATGGAAATTCCTCCTCCACCGCCCATTCGACCTATGTAGTTGGTTACATAGGTGCTTTCAGCAGCCATCTCCTCTGCGGACTTCTCGACCGGAGCCAGGTCCATTGAAATACTGAGAACTTCAACACCTTCCGGATTCCATCCTGTTACTCGATACTCTTCACTGTCCTTCAGAGAGAAATAGATTCTGTCCGAATTGCTTCCGCCTATAATCAGAGGATTAAGAAGATCGATAAAGAACATGGAAGGATTTTCAATAATATCATTCATGCTCACTTCAAGGGAATCCTGCCAGAGGATCAGATCCCATTCTTCCTCCCCATACGAGTAAAGAGCTACTCGACGATTAATTAAAATAGTTTCATCCACCATATCAAAATCTACTTTATATGCTGCATACTGATTGCCTGAAACTGGAGTTCCCTGGAGGGGAGGCTGCTGTGTCCACAGACCGAATTCCTCTATGAATTGCAGTGAATCATTGAATACAACAAACCCACGTTTTCCAAAGTCAAGAATCATTAGTCTCCCATCGGGCATCAGAAACATTCCCCATGGCATGCCCAGTTCACCCGGACCGTTGCCCCGTCTTGAAAGCTGCTGAAGGTAATTCCCGCTTCTGTCATAGATTTTTACGCAGGCAGCAACCTGATCAAGTACCAGAATCCTGCCCCTCTGATCGATAACAGCGCTGGTTATGGCGCCGAAAGTGTTCGTTGAGTCTCCCAGCTCAACTCCTATTTCGAGTACCACCTGAAGAGTATCTACCCGAAGGACCGGAACGTCCTGAACGGCTGTGGATTCCTGCCCGTTTCCACCGCATCCTGAAATCAGCATAAGGCAGCCGAGAATAGATAACAGATGCTTCATACATTCTCCTCCCCAGATGAAATAGTTCAATTTATTACCTGAGTATAATACAATTATTCACACTTCTGTATTTAAAAGCCTCCGTCCCTATTTTTTCCACTGACCCTGTAGTTGATCCAGCCGCCGATGAGTATCAGCCCAGCGCCGATGAATACTGCTGCGTCAGGTATCGAATCGAAGAAGATTATCTGGAATGACATTGAGAAGACAACACTCAGGTAACCGTATATGGCGACTTCACCGCCGGGGGCGCAGCGGTAAGCTTTTGTCATCAGTAACTGCCCTGCGGTTCCCGATATACCAATGCAGATGAGGAACACAAGCGATTTGAAGTCGGGCATAACTCCTCCCAGCAGAACTGAGGGGAAAAAGAACAGAGTGATGGCAGCCGAGAACCAGAATACGACAAGCAATGGTCTGTCGGTCTTCCGGAGGGCTCTTAAAGTAGTGTAGGCGCTTCCTGCAAACAGAGCTGAAAGGACGGCAAGTCCCGCGGTAAGAGTAAGGGGAATGGAACCCGGTCTGAGAATCACAATCACCCCCGCGAATCCAAGGAATACAGCCAGTATCTGGATTTTCTTCAATCGTTCACCCAGGAAGAGCCATGAGAGGATAAGTACGAAGAAGGGACTGAGCCTGTTGATCGTCACAGCCTCTGCCAGAGGCATGCCCTCTACTGCAAGAAAAAAAGTGAGCATTCCCGCCATCCCGAACAGGGATCTTGCCCCAAGAAGGACCGGATTGCCCGGTTTGAAGGAGATACGCCTTGCTCTAAGTACGCCCCCCAGAATAATTGTCGCTGTTAGCCCTCTTACGAAAAGTTTCTGTGTTGTGAGGATTCCGGAATCTGCCGGGATTAGCTTTACAACCAGAGATACTATTGAAAGGAAAAAAGCCCCCAGTATCATGTATAACGCTGCTTTTCCCCGAGAAGTGTCAAACACTAGAGTGTTACTAGCTCGTATTCCATGGAACCCAGCCCAAGGGATTCGGCAATTGATAGGTGATGAATTCCGTCTATGTCCGGTCTGTAGGCGCTGAATTTGTCTGCTCCAGCCCCGGCTCTGACCGGGGAATTCTTTGCGGCGGGAGCAGCTGTAACAAGATCAAGTGATGCCATATCAATGGCAACAGGATCAATTGAAGCCAGAATGCCTATATCGTCAACAAACGGTGGGTCTATATCCCTCATACAATCACAGTCCGGAACAACCGATGTAACGAAGTTAACGTATAGTAACGGGTTGGAAACACTGACTGCTGCGTACGCGTATTCAATCATCCTTCTCATGAAAGTGCTCATGTTCTGATCCCAGCTTACCCTTACCGCACCTTCCGGGCAGCGTCCCAGGCATTCTCCGCAGCCGGTGCAGATATCGGTATCTATTGAAGCGCAGCTGCTGATACTGATGGCACTCACATGACAGTGGTCAGCACAGATACCGCACGCGGTACATTTCTTCGTATTGATAATCGGCTTTACCGATGAATGCTGATACAGCTTACCTGCTCTGGAAGCACAGCCCATGCCAAGGTTTTTCAGAGCTCCTCCAAATCCTGTCAGAAGGTGCCCCTTGAAATGGCTGATTACAACCATGGCGTCCGAATTTGAGATAATGGAAGCGATATGAGCTTCATCGGTCTGAAAACCTTCGGGCATCTTCACTATTGTTTCGTCTTCGCCGTGGAGACCATCGGCAATTATGAACGGAGGTGTCCATGGCAGACCGAATCCATGTTCATGTGTCAGATGAAGGTAATCGGGCGCAGACATTCTCTTTCCCGGATAAAGGACGGTGGTATCTGTAAGAAATACTCTGTCCGTTTCCAGAGCAAGGGTTTCGATAATTCTGTTCACGTTATCGGGGCTCACATAAGAGGAATTTCCTTCCTCTCCAGGATGTATTTTCACTGCAACAGTATCCGTCGGTAGTATTCTTTCTCTGTCTGGAATCTTATCCAGCAGTTTCGTAAATCCACCCTTCATTGATGCTTTGTCGATCGGCAGGAAGAAAACTTTTGACATGATTCTGCTCCTTTCCCGGTCTGATTCCGGATGCTCATCCTTGCATAGAGAATATACGATGTTTATAAATTATCCTATGGGATATCTTAAATGGATAGAAATCGAAGAGTCTGCGCCGAACTGGAACCTTGAACAGCTTAGATCCTGTTCAGACAATAGAGACCTGCTTTTCTGCGCTGTTGTGAAGTCAAATGCCTACGGACACGGAGTAGAACCGATCACATCTCTGCTTTCCTCGGCTGACTGGTTCGCCGTCAATTCCCTTGATGAGGGTATAGAACTCAGACGTAGCGGTATAAAAAGACCGATAATTCTGCTTGGTCATGTACTTATAGAGAGGCTTCCTGAAGCTGTCGATGCCGACCTCAGATTAACGGTTTACAATATCGAAACACTTGAAAAGCTGGAGAATATCCTGAACAGGAGAGTCAACTGCAGGATACACGTAAAGATCGAAACAGGTACCGGAAGACAGGGTATTCTTCCCCGAAGCGTTCCCGATTTCATTCGCAGGGCGGTCGGAATTGAAGGACTGGAAATTGAAGGTCTTTCCACTCATTTCGCCAACATAGAGGATACTCTGAATCATGAGTACGCCGAAGGACAGCTCCGGCTTTTCAATGAAGTGGTTGAAACTGTCAGGGAATCGGGAATATCTCCTGCTGTTATTCATACCGCATGCACCGCCGCGACCATACTGTTCCCTGAAACGCATTTCAATATGCTCAGAACCGGGATCGGTCTTTACGGACTCTGGCCATCCAGGGAGACATTCCTGTCAGCTCAGTCGGGCGGTATTCCCGTTCCGGAGCTCAGGCCAGTTCTGTCCTGGAAGACCCGCATTGTGCAGATTAAGGAACTCCCGACCGGCAGTTATATAGGCTACGGCTGTACATACAAAACAAGTAGAAATACAAGGCTCGGTGTACTGCCTGTGGGTTATGCCGACGGTTACGATAGAAGGTGCGGAAATTCAGCGCATGTACTGGTGAGAGGGAAAAGGGCACCTATTCTCGGACGTGTATGCATGAATCTTATAATGATTGATCTTACCGATATTTCCGAAGCAACCCTTGAGGATACTGCTGTTCTTCTGGGTTCTGATCGGAACGAAATTATATCGGCCGAGATGCTGGCTGAATGGGCAGGTACTATAAACTACGAAGTTGTTACACGTATAAGTCCCTTTCTTCCGCGGATAATTGTCAGGAGAGGATAAAAAAAGTGTTCATAGATATCATTGGTGTTGACGGATCAAAGCAGTGTGGATGCAATCTCTGTTCAATGCTTCTGGGGGAATCGGTTCTGCTTGATGCAGGCTCAGCCTCCATGCTGTCCAGCCAGCAACAGCGGAATGTAGAGATGGTTCTTCTTACTCACGCCCACCTCGATCATGTTCTTGAACTTGGTTTCATGATCGATGCAACGGTTGCACTCCGGGATGAACCTCTTCGGGTCATGGGCAGTAGAGCATGCCTCGAGATCGTGAGAAAGCATTACATGAACGATCTCATATGGCCGGATTTCAGCCGGATCAAAACATCCAGCGGCCCCGCACTGGTTTATGAGATCATGGATGATCGGAAATGGTTCGAACTGCCGGGGGGAATTATCGCATGGGCAGAACCTGTCTGTCATGGATCAGGCGCCAGAGGATTCCTGTTCAAGTCGGAAACCGGTTCTATTCTTCACACCGGGGACACGGGGCCAACCTGTTCTATATGGGAGAAGGCTCAGGAGCTGGATGATCTGAGAATGATCATAGCTGAAATATCCTTCCCAGACGAGAAGACGGACATTGCAATAGCAAGCAACCACCTGACACCGTCTCTTCTCGAGCGGGAACTGAACAAACTTAACAGACCTGATGTTCCTGTTTTTGCTTTCCATCTGAAACCCTGGGAAAGACACGGGATTGAAAAGGATGTCGCAAGAAGATTCAGGGATAGAGTTGTCATGCTCCGGAGCGGAGACAGGCTGGAATTCTGACGGTGATTATGCGGAAGATGAGAACAGGCCTTGACAGACTGAAAAGAGAAATGCTTCCGGGCAGAAAGATAGGGCTTCTCTCACATTACGCTACAGTGAATTCGGAGTACCGTTCTACGCTTGAAGTCCTTGCGACTATGCCCGAAATCGAAATTCAAATGCTGTTCGGCCCCCAGCACGGCTGGAGCGGTGAGACTCAGGACAACATGATAGAATGGGAAGGATACATTCATCCACAATACGGTATACCGGTTTACAGCCTGTACGGCGAAAGCCGGAAACCTGACCCTGAGATGCTAAAGGGGCTTGATTGCCTGGTTGTGGACCTCCAGGACGTGGGAACAAGATATTACACTTATGTTTACACAATGGCTTACTGCATCAGGGCCTGCAGCAGTGCGGGTGTGCCGGTTGTTGTGCTTGACAGGCCCAATCCACTCGGTATCTCGGTAATAGAGGGAAAGCCGCTCAGGGAAGGATACGAATCTTTCGTAGGGCTCTATCCCATTCCGGTCAGACATGGCCTGACTATTGGAGAACTGGCCCTTCTTTTCGCCCGGCTTGACAGTCTGCCCAAACCTGAAGTTGTTCAAATGGATGGATGGGACGGAGAAGGCCTCCCGGCTGATTACCAATGGGTTTACCCTTCCCCTAACATGCCAACTGTAGAAACAGCATCGGTTTATCCGGGAATGTGTCTTCTGGAAGCAACCAACCTCTCCGAAGGCCGAGGAACAACGAGACCCTTTCACATTTTCGGGGCTCCATGGATCAATGGAGATGAGCTTTGTAGTAAACTTAACGGAACGGTCTTCCTCGAGGGTGCTGTCCTCAGGCCGCACGCATTCATTCCTACATTCAACAAGCACGCCGGCTCCATGTGCTATGGTGGTGAGATTCACGTTCTTGACAGGTTAAAGTTCAGACCTTTTAGAACCGGACTGGGCATTCTGCTTGAATCTTTCAGATATTCCCGGACCAGGTGGAACGATCCTCCATACGAATATGAACTTTTGAAGATGCCTGTTGATATTCTGTCCGGTGGACCATCGGTCAGGGAAGCTATTAATGGAAGTGATGCTGAAAAGCTTATTGAGCTGGCATGCGGTGATCCTGCCGGACATTCCGAGTTAACCTGTGACATACATTTGTACGAAAGGGAGTTCTGCAGTTGAGAATAGGAATAATATCGGATATTCATGGTAATCTGCCGGGTCTTGAGGCGTGCCTCAAAGCACTTGCTGAAGAAGGCGTTGACCAGATCGTCTGCCTTGGGGATCTCGTTCAGTTCGGTCCGTTTCCAACTGAAGTCATCGATCTCCTTCAATTGAATAACATAGATACAGTTCAGGGAAACTGTGATCGGGCAGCGGCAAAGGGAAGAGATGATACGGGAGACCTATTTGAGAATGTTCACTGGGATAATCTGGCTTCAGAGCTGCTGCAATGGACGAAGGATCAGATAACCCCGGAACAGAAGAGATATTTGAAGAAGCTTCCGTCTGAATTGAGGTTCAATGTCGGAAGCCGGCGCATACTGTGCGTGCATGGCCTTCCGGGCAATATCAGCGGGAGTATCCAGCGAAACGTGTCAAGCGAAGTATACGATTACCTGTTGTCGAGGAATTCATGTGACATTCTGATCCTTGGACACACACATGAAATGTTACTTCAGCCACGTGGCACTCGGATGATATTAAATCCCGGAAGCATTGGCGGAGGAACAATTCCCGGAGAAGCAACTATGGCTGTTCTTGATATCAACGAGGAGAACACCACTGCTTCCGTCTGCTGGCACAGGGTTCCTTTCGATACTCTTATGTTTGAGAAGAAGTACATGCATGAAGGTCTGCCGGAGACCTTTCTTAAATGTGTTCTCCTCGGAAGGGATCCAAGGGGGAAGTGGCATACCGATGATTTTACCAGGAGGCAGAAATGGGCAGAACGTTAATCGAGAAGATCATGTCATCGCACGGGGGGAAAGACTGCCGCCCCGGAGATGTGGTCTGGATAGATATTGACAACAGAACGGCGAGGGATTTCGCGGGAGCCAGTGTAGTTGGCAATCTTGAGAAGTACGGAGGCGATTCCCCCATAGCTGATAAATCAAAAACCTTTTTTACTTTCGACTGCAATGTTCCCGCCAACACCATTCCTTACGCCAACAATCAGCAGCGTATCAGGATCTTTGCCAGAAAGCATGACCTGAAGGTCTACGATGTTGACGCCGGTATTGGATCTCATGTTGTGATCGAAGAGAAATTCGCCAGACCAGGAACTACTACGGTTGGAACGGACAGTCACCTCAACATCATGGGATCTGTGGGAGCCTTCGGACAGGGAATGGGAGACGTGGATATTGCCTACGCCTTCAAGACCGGGAAAGTGTGGTTTGAAGTTCCGGAATCGGTCAGGGTTACACTTGAGGGATTGCCGGCGGATGGAACGGAAGCCAAGGACATTGCCCTGGCCATGCTGCGGCGGTTCAGCAGCCATGAACTGCTGGGCAAGTCAGTTGAAATCTATGGCCCATGGGTGGAGAATGCTTCTCTTGAAGACTGCGTAACCCTTTCGAGCCTTGCTACTGAAATGGGAGCCATAATTGCACTCATACCGCCAAATGATAACGTACTGGATTTCTTCGGCACCACCCGTAACGAAGCTGTTTATGCGGATTCGGATGCTGCTTATCTGGAAGATTACTCCCTTGATATTGAAGGCCTGAAACCTCTGATCGCCGCTCCTCCCAGTCCTACGAATGTATTTCCCGTATCGGAGAAAACAGATGTAAAGGTTGACGGAGTCTTCATAGGAAGCTGTACCAATGGAACCTACAAGGATCTTAAGTATGCGGCGGAACTTCTCAAAGGCCGGAAAGTAGCTCCCGGTGTCATGCTGAAGGTTGTGCCGGCGACCAGAGCAACCTGGGCCAGGCTTCTTGAAGAAGGACTTCTGAAGGACATATTCGATGCAGGCGGAATCGTCAGCAATGCAGGTTGCGGCGGGTGCGCATCTGGACAGATCGGGATGACCGGAGAGGGAGAAGTTCAGATTAGCACTTCCAACAGGAATTTCAAGGGTAAGCAGGGCAAGGGGAACACATACCTGGCAGGGATTGGAACAGCAGCAGCATCAGCGGTACTTGGCCGGATTGCTTCCGTGCATGAACTGAAGGAGGTTCTGTAATGAAGCGCGAAGGGATCTTAAAGGGCAGGCTCTGGGTGCTTACGGAAAACGGGAAGCTATTCAGCGATATCGATACGGACATGATCTACCACAACGCACATCTTGCTGTAACCGATATTGATCAAATGGGTCAGTACGCATTCGGCAACCTTGAAGGCTACAAGGATTTTTCGGTAGAAGCACGATCGGGTGATCTTGTCCTTGCCGGTGATAATTTTGGTTCGGGCAGTTCACGCCAGCACGCGGTAGACTGTTTCAAGGCTCTTGGTGTTCAGGCTGTTATAGCCCGGTCCTTCGGCGCCATCTACAAGAGAAACGCTATAAACAGCGGTTTCCCTATCATCGAACTTCCAGGCCTGCCCGATGAACTTTTCAAACAGTTTGACCAGGCAGAACTTAACCTTGAAGGCGGCACTTTAAATGTATGGGATAACAGATATCAGGGTAATCCCATGAGCGCCGTCGCCCGGGATATATATCTTGCCGGAGGGCTGTTTCAGTACGCTGAAAGGATGTAATCAGTCTCCTGGTAGATTATTCGAGATATCTACTTTATATCGGAACAGGTATACTCTTCGCAGATGTGGAGAGGACCATTTGAGTTTGCAGTGATGAATGGAACATTCATTGTAGTAGAGTCTTCCTCCTCAAGCTCCATGGCGACTTTCCGGGATGCTTTTACAATCCGTTCCATAGCATTTGAATCTTCTGTAAGATCGATTTTGTATTTATTTTGAAATCGTTCTATTGCCAATCTGGAGATTTTCTGCGCCCAATCCCTGTTGAATTCCATCGCCTTCGTTTCAGATTTTTCACCCTTACCTTTAAGGGTAGAGACAAGGAATGAACTTCCGCAAAAATCACACTGTCCCGTTTTGCTTCCCGGAATGAATTTAAGATTTGCGCTGCAGTTGGGACACTTCTTGAAGATAAAATCAACGCTCATTATAACCTCATCTTGTTTAGTGCTAGGATATTATTGGATCATAGAATATATACTCAATTCAAGTATAGTAACTTAGTCGATCCCGAAGGACGTGAATAATGCTAAAAGGATTATTTCCTTTTCTTCTTTTCCTGCTTGCAGGTAATACAGTTGCAGATTCATCTACAATGTTTGTTTTTCCCGATGGACGAGGCGCCATGCCCATCGAAACGGATCAGATCACCATGGAGGCTGAAAGCGTTTCCATAGTACCCACAGGAAATATTATCAGTCATACAAATGTACCTGAGATGGAAATCATCTGTGTATTCTATCTCAGAAATCTGACCGATCAGCCGCTGGATGTATCGGTTGGCTTCCCGTTCGAGGATTCCGTTGTATCTGACTGGGTTCAGTTCAGAGCGTTTACCGGTGACGAAGAGTTCGAAATCACCTACGAAAGCGGACTGGTCAACAGGGATGTTTTCTGGCCATTGATAGCCTGCTGGGAAATGCATTTTCAACCGGGGGAGACGGTAAGGCTTGTCAATACATACAATGCAGGATGGAATTACTTCTGGTATGACAATTTTACGGCTTCCTTCACTTACATAGTGCGCTCGGGAGCCCTCTGGGCCGGACGGATAGGTGATGCTGTCATTTCGATAACCGTACCTGAGCAATATTTTTCCATGCTTTCCGATTCGGTCTGTGCGTGGGCAGACTGGAACGGTTCTCCGGAGGTCGATGGAACCCGGATCACCTGGCATTTCACTGACTGGAAACCGCTTGAGGATATTACGATTACTTCTTCCGGCCATCACAACGTGGATGACAGGATTATAGAATTCAGTCTGTATGGATATGACTGTGTCTCTATTTGTGAAACGAATCTCTACTCCCGCTGGACACCGGAGGAATTGTATCCAGCAGCTCTGGAAGTCTTCGGGGGCAGTCTCCCGGCTGAAACGATTGCTCGATTTCTCGAAAACACCGCATACCAAATGTCAGGTTTGGATTCACCTAATGCTTATCTTTCCAGAACGCTGCATCTGTATATGAATGATGATCATCTGCCCTTCGATCAGGAGAAGCTGGATATCGTAATGGATCTGCAGGAGCATCTCGCAGAATACAGAATCTACATGGAGTCCGCCGGATTTGATTTCCTTCTGCCGAAGACGGTTCTTTGCAGAGACTGGTCCGATGTGAACCTGGAGATGTACTGCAGCAGTCCCCGTGATCAGTCAGCATACCTGCTTCTTCTTGAAAACATCGAAGATGCTGTTCATGGAAGGCCTATAGTCGATCCCGCTCTGGAATCACTGTTCTGGCTTACCGGGTGGTTCCTCCCGGGGGAGGTTTCACCGATGATCAATTCATTCACAGACAATTCCACGATAAGTGGTGATGAACGGGATACTACTATTGTCTCCAGGGAAGAGGTCAGGGATTTCTGGATGGCCGGGGGAGGATGCGACATGCCGCTTGTTCTGAGCAGCAGCAGCGAAAGCCTGGGGGTTACCCACATTACTGATCTTGTGATCGAGTCGTCTTCTGAGCATGCCGCTGCGGGAGATAACAATTATTCAACCGGAAATCTTACCGATGGAGATCCCGAAACAGCCTGGGTTGAAGGTGTATACGGTTACGGTCATGGCGAGGTAATAACCGTTTCAACCAATGAGAAGATCATCGCTGAAGGTTTTGCTGTAAGAAACGGCTACTGCAAGCCCGGAGGTGTATGGTGGGAGAACGCGAGGATCAGAAAATTCATTATCTGTCTGAATAATTCCCCCCTGTTGGTTGCTGAACTATTCGACACTATGGATATGCAGGTAATCATGTTCCCGGAGCATCTTTCACTTGATCCTGATGACAATCTTACATTCGAAATACTGGAGATATACCCCGGGGCCACTTATCAGGATGCCGCAGTTTCCGAGCTCTTACTGATCATGAAACAATGAAGGGAGGCTTGCGTGAGCAATTCCTTTGAAATGCAGAAAAGGTACTTCACGTCCCAGCTGAAGCAGTTCGGGACTAAACCTGAGCTTAACAGAGCCAGAATCATGGATTGCGAGTATTACCTCGAAATGCTGGAGGAAGCCGGTTCACCAGGTGAGTTCAAGACGAGGATTCAGCAGACCGGTAACATGGTTTCAACGGCGAAAGCTGAAAGCTATGACAGGTACGATAACCGGGCTTTCATCTACGACAGGTTGGAACAGGAGAAGAAAGCTGAGGAGGACAGGCTCCGGCTTGAAATCATAGAATCGGCTGAAACTCACACTGACCTGAGTCAAAAACTCGAGGATTTCGAGCAGAACACAAAATTGTCATTCAACGAGAACAAGGCCATAACCGCCCTGGGTTCGATCATGAACGCTCTTTTTCATCTAAACACAGATGTGCCGGGATCAAATGATGAAGAGCGATCGTTGATTAAATTCCAGGCGTACTGGAAGCTGATGTTTGAAGCTGACCCACAAGTCTCCTGGAAGAAGATCATATCCTACAAACCTTACCGTGACCGGATCATCTTCACCGATGCACAGCTAACAGTTTTGGAGAAAGTATTCGGGGAGGTGTGCGATGGATGCCACAGTTAAGCAGATTCTGGACAGTTTTCGCTTCTCGGTGGATAATTACTCTTCAAGCCTGGGTTCTGATAACGAAAAACTGATAAGGGCGAAGGAACTCGTTGAATCCC